>CAZIWQ010000442.1:0-5945 GCA_964542355.1 uncultured Armatimonadia bacterium | reverse complement strand
CCGGAGAGGGGGTGTCAGCGGGTGGGTGCCGGGACGCGTGGCACGCCGCCGTCAGACGTCGCCGTTCGCCCCTATCGTCGCATCACCGCCGCAGCGTACTTCGTGCCCACGTAGTACAGGTGGGCGGCGTAGCGGTCCACAGTCACGGCGAAGCGCCCCCGGGCGTCCGTCTCACCCAGGCGTCTGCCGCTATGGAGGTCCCACAGCGGGGTGGCGGGCGGGGCGCCGGCCTGCACCGTCACCTCCGTCCCCCCGGGCACGCCTGCATAGCTTGACACCAGCACAGCCATCTCCGACCCCAGTCCTATCCCGCAGACCTTGATCCGGTCGTGGTTGCACTTCAGCCCGGCCAGCGGCTTGCCGTCCATGAAGATGTCCTCGATGGGGGCCACGATGTCGATGGCCTCGGCGTGGTACTTGAAGTGCGCCGCGTCGAAGTGGCCGTACCAGTAGTACGTGATGCCCCGCGCACCGTTAGCGAAGGCCTCCAGGATCATGTCGCGCGTGCGCACTGGGTCGAACTCCCCGTAGCAGCCGGTGGTCAGCCAGGGGATGATGTCATTGGCCGGCATCCGGGCGCGATTGGCCGCGACGCTCTTGGCCACGGCCAGCGCGTTGCCCGCCACATACAGGCTGGGCATCGCCAGTTGCAGCAGGTCGGGGTAGGTATTGGCGAAGGCGAAGAGGCCGTCGTTGAGCGGGGTGACGGGCTCGGTGCGATAGCTGCCATAGGTGATCGGCCGCGTGATGCCCGCATCGGCCAGCGCCCGGTCAATGGCGGCCTTCATGTCCACATGGATCTCGCGGCCCATGGCGGCGCGGAATGCGTCCCAGTCTGTGAAACCCCCGGCCTTGAAGCGCTCCTGGCAGCGGCTGCACTGCGGGGCCTCCTGTGCCCCCGGCCAGTACGCCTCGATGTCGTAGAAGATGAGATCGGGCTGGATCCACCCGGCATGCTGCGCGAAGCTCGTGTGCTCCTTCTGGTAGTATTGGCCGCGGTAGGCGGGACAGACACTGCCGACCTTGCCGCCGGGCAGTGGCGACTTGATCTCCGGCTGGTCGCGGTCGCCGGAGACCGCCCCGGCCGGCGACTCGATCTGGATGAGCTGGAAGCCGGCCTCGCGGATCCTCCCCAGTGTCGCCTGGAACTCGGCGACCCGCTCCTCTCTCCAGTAGCACGGCTGCATCCCCACAGCGTTGAAGCCGAGGTGGCGCTGGGCCGTGAGATAGCCGGGCCAACTCTTGTACAACCCCGGCGCTTCGGCCCACGACAGGCTCACATGCAGGCGCCGGGGGACGCGCGCCGGCGGGATGTACAGCGACTCCCAGGTGAGCTGCCGCTCGTTCTCGAGGCCCGCGCCGCTGTCGCCGGAGGTGTAGAGACTGTCCGTCTGCCCCGCCGGCAGCAGGCTCTGCAGGTAGAAGTCCGTGCCCTCGCCGTGCCAATCAATCCGGTAGCGCTGGAACTTGCGGCCCTGGTGCTCGACTTCCGTAGGCGTGTATCCCGCGGAGGCAAAGCGGATCGTTGCAGGCAGGTCCAGCACGACCTTGCACGGCTTGCCATACGTCGCGCCGGGGCGGGCGTCCTGCTGGAGCAGCCGCGCCCGCAAGGGCAGGTTCTGGCACACCGGCAGGTTGCCCCAGACGGGTGTGAAGGCTACGCCGGCGGTCACGATCGGGACCCGCCGCGCCGGCTCCGGCCGGAACGCCGGCAGCGTGTCCGCGCCCTCCACCACCGCCATCTCGTCGCTGACCGCGAACTGCTTCTGGTGCACGATCTGAACGGCGACATAGCGCGCCACCAGCCCGACCGGGAGCCGGAAGTTGTGGACCCACGCGAGCTTGTCTTCGGGCAACTCCCACGCGTCGGCCGACAGGTCATCGAGGCCGCGCTTGTGCCGTGAGGCGACCTCGTAGTAGTCCTTGCCGTCCTCGCTGAGCAGCACCTTGATCGCGTCGGGGAACTCCAGCGCGTTCTGCTCAGCCCCGCCCAGCAAGCGGATGACCACACAGTCAATCGGCTGGGCCTGCTCCAGGTCCGCGAAGATGGTCATCAGCGGCGGCCCCTGCCAGCCCACGCAGCCCCGCTCGAACCAGATCCGCTCGTCGGTGCGCTCGCCGAACTTGCCGTCGGTGAGTTGCACCGGGTCGTGCTCGTCCACGTTCAGGTACTGCGTCGGCGTCGGAGCGTAGCGCAGCGCTTTGCCGAAGATCAGGTTCCCCGGAGCGACCATCTTCCGGAACTGGTCGCGGCGGTCAAAGACGTTGTCGCGGTACTCGCGCTGGCCCGGCGGCGCCGGGGGAAGCTGCCGGACGACGCCGGCCGCCGGGGCAATCGCGATCTCATCCGTGACCATCGTCCCGTGTAGTGCGAGATCCAGCCGCACGTAGCGCGCCTCGTAGCCCAGCTCCAGGACGACGGCGTAGATGCCGGGGGGATCGACTGGCAGGGGCTCGTAGGTCCGGGCCGGGTCATCCTCTGGGTGGCTCTTGGCGGACAGACGCCGCACCGGAGTGTAGCCGTCCCCATCGTTGCTCAGCGACACCGTGATCGTCCGGGGGAGGGTGTTGTCCTTGCTGATGACCTGCAGGCGCATGACGACCTGCCCCACGCGCTGACTTTGCCCCAGGTCGCAGGTGAGGCGCGCATAATCCTGATAGGCCCAGCCCACCGCCCGCTTGTCGCTCCACATCCGGCCCTGATAGCCGGCGAGCACTCCGTCAGTCAGGCACTTGAGGTCGCCACCCGTGTTGTGGTCGTTCGGCGCCGGCTGGGCCTGCACCAGCTTCCCGGCGGCGAGGTTCCCCGGTGGCACCAGTGCCTCCCAGTCCGCCGGGGTCACCTGCCGATGGATGGCGAACCCCTTGTCCGCGCGGATGGGAGCGCCCCATGCGGTCACGCATAGTAAGAGACAGCAGCCCACAACCAGAGAGCCTGTCGCGAGCGTCGTGTGGGCGACGGGTGGCGCGTATTCCGCTTCTGCGACGGGCTCTGGATGCCGAGCCATGGGGTCCTCCCGCGTGTGCACTTCTGGCATCACTGGCAGGCGGCGCCGGTTACCTACCTGCTCACGGTGTGCCCGTACTTCGTGCCGACGTAGTACATGTGCGCCGCGATGTCGGTGAGCACGAGGGTGACCGTGCCCTTGTCGCTGACCTTGCCGATCGCCTGCTTCGTGTGCAGATCCCACACCGGCGTGCCCGCCGGCGCCCCCGTCTGCACCGTCACCGGCGTCCCCACCGGCACGCCCCTGTAGTTCGACACCAGCACCGCCATCTCACCGCCCACGCTCATGCCACAGACCTTGATCCGGTCATTGCCGCACGTGAGCCCGGTCAGCGGTTTACCATCCATGAAGATGTCCTCGATGGGCGTCACGATGTCGATGGCCTCGGCGTGGTACTTGAAGTGTCCGGCGTCGAAGTTGCCATAGTAGTAGTAAGTGATGCCGTTCGCGCCGTTGGCGAAAGCCTCCAGGATCATGTCCCGGGTCTTGACGGGCTCGTACTCACCGTAGGTGCCGGTGCTGAACCAGGGCACGATATCATTGGTGGTCATCAGCGCGCGGTTGCGGCTGATGTTGTCGGCGACGGCCTGCGCGTTGCCGGCGACGTACAGGCTCGGCATTGCCATCTGCAGCAGGCCGGGGTACAGATTGGCGAAGCGGAAGAGGCCGTCATTGAGCCCGGTGACGGCATCGGTGCGGTAGCTGCCGTAGGTGATCTGCTTGGTGATGCCGGCGGCCACCAGTGCCTTGTCGATCGCGGCCTTCATGTCCGCATGCATCTCTCTGCCCATCGCGGCGCAGAACTCGTCCCAGTCGGTGAAGCCCCCCGCCTTGAAGCGTTCCTGACAGCGGGTGCAGCGCGGCGCCTCCCGGGCGCCGTGCCAGAACGCCTCGATGTCATAGTAGAGCAGATCCGGCTTGAGCCAAGCGGCGCCCCGGGCGAAGCTGGCAAGCTCCTTCTGGTAGAACTGCCCGCGATAGGAGGGGCAGAAGTCACCGACCTCGCCGTTGGCGAACTGGGAGTGGACCTCCGGCTGCTGGCGGTCGGCGCCGATGGCGGCGGACGGCGATTCGTTCTGGACGACCAGCAGGCCATGCGCGCGCGCCTGGTCGGCAATGGCTGCCATCGCCGCCTCATCGCCGGTCTTCCAGTAGCGGGGGAAGAAGCCGACACCTCGGAATCCGAGCCACTTCATCGCCTCGAAGTAGTCCGGCCAAGTCTTCGACAGCCCCTCGCTGCCGATCCACGCGAGTGTGACGTTCAGTCGCTGTGGCAGACGTGCCCGGGGAATCTCCAGCGAGTACCAGGTCACGAGGCGCTCGTTCTCGGGCCCGGCTCCCGAGTCGCCGTAGGTGTAGAGCGTGTCAGTCTGCCCGGCAGGCAGCAGGCTCTGCAGGTAGAAGTCGTCGAGCTTGCTCCGGTTGCAGTTGATCGTGTACCGCGTGAAGGTGCGGTCACCATGCTCAACCTCGACCGGGGCGTAGCCCTCGGTGACGAACTTGAGCGTGGGGGGCAGGTCGAGCAGCAGCTTGCACGGGCCGCTGAAGGCCTTCCCCGACCGCGCATCGAGGTCCATGAGCTTGGCCCGCAGCGGCATGTTCCGGCAGACGGGCAGGCGTCCGACCGGCGGGACGAAGGCCACGCCGGTGGTGATGATCTCGACCTTCCTCTGCGGATCGGGCCGGAAGTCCGGCAGGTCGGCGGCGCCCCTGACCGCGGCAATCTCATCGCTGCTGATGAACTGCTTCTGGGCCGTCACCTGCACCGCCAGGTACCGGGTCTTGACCTTCACCGGCAGCACGAAGTTGTGCACCCACGCGACCCTGACCTCCGGCAGGTCCCAGGCCTCGGCGGAGAGGTCGTCCAGCCCACGCTTGTGGCGGGCAGAGACGGCGTAGTAGTCCGTCCCGTCCACACTGGCCAGCACACGGAGCTCGTCGGGGAAGATCAGCCCGCCCTGCTCGCCACCGCCCAGCAGGCGTGCCACGACCGTGTCCACCGGCTGCGCGGAGCCGAGGTCGGCGAAGATCGTGACGGTCGGCGCGCCCTGCCAGGTCACCGCGCCCGGCTCGAACCAGATGCGCTCATTGGTGCGCTCGCCCAGCTTCCCGTCGGTCAGGTCGGCAGGGTCGCTCTCCCCCGTGGTCAGGCGATAGCCGGGTTGCGGGGCGTACTTGAGCGGCAGACCCAGCAGGAGGTTGCCCGGCGCGGTCAGCTTCCGGAACTGGTCGCGACGATCGAAGACGTTGTCGACGTACTCCTGCTTGCCCGTCGGCATGCCCGGCAGCGGCGCGACCTTCCCCGGCGCCGCCAACACCGCCAGCTCATCGCTGACCAGCATCATCTGGGCGGTCGCGAAGTCCAGTCGCACATAGCGCGCCTGGTAGCCCAGGTTCAGGCTCACGGCATAGATCGCCGGGTTGGACGGCAGGGCCTCGTAGGTCAGGGCCGGGTTGTCCTCCGCATCCAGCTTCACGCTGAGATTGCGCACGGGCGTGAAGCTCTCGCCGTCATTGCTGAGCGAGACGGAGATCGTGCGGGGCAGTGTGTTCGTGGCGTTGAGGACCTGAGCCCGGAAGAGCACCGCGCCCAGCGCCTGCGACTGGCCGAGGTCGAGCTGCCAGCGCACGCGGTCGTGATAGGCCCAGGCGACGGCGCGCTTGAGGGAGTGGAACTCCCGCTGCGGGGCCGCGAGGACACCATCGGTCAGTTGCTTCGTGTCATCGGGGTCGCTGGTGAGCTTGTAGTTGGGCTCGGGTTGCAGCACGACTGGCTTGCCCGCCGCCAGGTTCGTGCCCGAGATGAGTCCCTGCCAATCCGCCTCGGTCTCCTGCAGGTAGATCGCCCAGTCCTTGTCGCTACGGATGGGCGCAGGGGCGGCGCAGAGAGCGGTCGCCAGCAGCACGGCGGTCAGCAGCAAGAGGGCTCGGGACATG
>CAZIWQ010000441.1:0-5947 GCA_964542355.1 uncultured Armatimonadia bacterium | reverse complement strand
CCGAGGTGCAGCAGGTTGGCCCAGATCATGGTCGCCTCCGGTATGCACGGGTTCCTCGACGTTTCGCTGGGGGGAGGGTCTTGTCCTGCGTGGAGGGGAGGCCAGGCCCGCGCCCACGGAACGGCTGACGACTGCGGGCGAGACGCCCGCGCTCCCAGGAACGACCCGCAACATGGCAATGCCGTTGTAGGGCATGCCGGGGCAGGAGGTTGCAGGGCCCGGGACCGTGAAACGGACATCGCCTGCGCTACAGTCGCCGTGACTGCCGACGCCGCCCGGTGAGGGATGAGACCGATGCGCTACCAACTGCGCCCCATGCTCGTGGTTGTTGCGGGCCTGCTGCTGCCGGCCGGCAGCAGCGCCGACGGTCTTGCTGCCATCCGGGCCCTCATCGGTGAGATCAAGGTCAGGATCGAGCACAAGGCGGAGCCGGCCAAGTCCGATGACGGCACAAAGCCACCACGCCTCGCAGATGCCTGGACGTTCCTCGCCGGTGGCATCAACCCCACCGTACGGTACAGCCGGTACCTCAACCGTCCGCCCGACTTCACAGGCACGCATCCGTCGCTGGTGGGTAGCGACATGGGCATCGGCCTCGATGGCGGGCCCTTCGGCAACTGGTACCGCGGCAACGCGATCCGCGTCGTGCTTGATGGCCACGATGTGTTCGCCGAGCGGCCGGCGAGCCGCGCGCAAGTGCGCGAGGCTGCCACCGGACAGCTTCGCCTTGTCTGGGAGCTGGACGCCGGTCGGCAGGTGACGTTGAGCTTCACAGTGCCGCCGGACGGGCGGGCGGTGTACATCGGCGTGGAAGTCGAGCCAGGCACGGCTGCACTCAAGCAGCTCGCGGTCAGACTGACGTGCTACCCCGGCGGGTTCGGACCCGCCTATGGCCTGCCGTCGCACCGCTATGCGCGCACAGCGACGGCATCGGGCGAGGTCCCTTCGGACTTCACTCCGACCGCAGAGCGGCCCTATCCCGTCGTGCCCATTGCGGGCGGGGACGACTGGGTCTTCTATGGCGACAGGACCACGGGGAATGGGGGCCTGGGCCTTTTGATCGGCCGCGAAGGCCGGGTGACCGGCGAGATCCGCCTCAGCAACTACGGTGTGACCACTGCGCTGGTGTACCCGGAGGGGACCCGGCGCCTGCGCCTGGGCTTCTTCGCCTACAGCATCGAGAACGAGCCGGCTGAGCGGCAACTGCTGGCCGAGCTCGCTCGCGAGCGCGCCGCCCTCGCGAGCAGTCCGTTCTGGAAGCCAGAGCCGTGAGACGACGACGCAGGAAGGGGAACCGCATGCGCCACCTCATGCTTATCGGCCTGTGCGCCGCGTGGGCCGCGGCGGACGTCGCACCGGCCGCGACCGCACATCCGCTGGGCCTGAATGAGAACCATCCGTACGGCATCCTCAGCGATGCGTACGAGACCCCCCACGTGAAGTGGGCGAAGCCCTACGCGGGCGGCGAGATCCGGGCGCTGGTGATGGCGCCCGCCTACAGCCAGCGCGAGACCGTCGAGCTGGCGCAGCGGCGGTCCCTGAAGCCCACCGCGTGGATGAGCGAGACGTTCACGCAGATGTCCGCGCCGGCGGCGTCGGACCCGGCGTTCGCTTTCTTCCAGCCCCCGCCCGCGGTGGTGGACCGGCACCTGCGGCAGTGCGTCGGCGGGAGCTATGATGTGATCGTTGTCGGCAAGCTGGATTGGGCGATGCTGCCGGGCGATCAGCGGCTGTTGCTGCTGGAGAAGGTATCTGGCGGCGCGGGGCTGGTGTACGTCAATCCGCCGCTCGGGAACAAGGAGCTGGAGATCGTCTTCGGCGGACAGCCGGCCCCGGGAGGGCGCGCGTTCATCGCCCCCGCGGTTCCGCTCGGGGCGCTGCCGGCCTTCCGTGACAAGTCGGCCGATGACCTCATCAAGACCTCGTTCTTCGGCCAGGGCCGTGTGGTGGTGCTCAGCTACGGTGAGACCGCTCCGGAGAAGTGGGGCGAGGGCTGGCCCTGCCTGACCCCGCAGTGGGGCGGCCCGATCAAGGCCTACTCCGACGAGTATCACAAGCCGCAAGGCTATGTGCCCCCGGACAACTGTGCCGAGATGGAGTTCGTCCCCTACGAGTACTACCAGTCGCTGGTGGCGCGGGCGGTGGTGTGGGCGGGCGGCAAGGAGTTGCCGGCGCGGTTGGCCCGGGTCGTGCTCCCCTCCGCGGTGGACTATCCGGCCCCTAGGCAGAAGGCGCAGGTGGAGGTCGCCGCGGCTCCGGCGGGGGCGGTGCTGAACGCTTCCGTCCGCAGCCGCTATGAATATGGAGAGGTCTACGCGATCCCGCCCCGGGCGGCACGCAGCGACGTCGGGATGATCCTGCCCGAACTGCCCGCGGGCGAGTACTTCCTCGATCTGTGGCTCACGACCGCTGATGGCAAGGTCCTCGACTGGTCCAGCACGAGCTTTGCCGTGCGGGCCGACCCCGACATCGCGCAGCTCTTCCTGACGGGCAAGAGCCATGGCCCTGGTAGCGAGGTCAGGGGATACCTCGCCCTCTCGCGCCCGCTGGCCGGCGGGGAGACGTTGCGCGTGGAGCTGTGGGACAACTACGGCCGCAAGCTTGCTGAGAGGCCGGTGTCCGCCGCGGACGAGACAGCCAGCTTCTCGCTTGTCGTGGCGCGACCGCTGACGATCATGCACAGCATCCGCGCCTGCGTGGTGCGGGAAGGGCGTACCGTGTCGACCCGACGGGTGAGCTTCCCTGTGCGGGCCAACCGGAAGCGAACCGACAGCTTCAACGAAGTCAGTTGGAGCGCAGCCGGCAACCAGCTCATCACCCACCTGATGCTGCGGAAGCTGGCGCAGTGCGACCAGGTGACCGCCATCGACGTGGGGTTCAGCGGCGCCACCCACGCCCGGAACATCGCCGCCGCCAATCTGGCGGCCTTGCCCTATACCACCGGCTTCGGGCACTTCGGCAACCACCCGGGGCACATCGTCCCGGTGCTGACGGGCGAGCGGGCGGGGCACGGCTGCATGAGCGACCCGGTGACCCTGAAGGCCGTGGACGAGTGGTTCGCTATGCAAGGCGCCATCTTCGGCCCCTACGGTCCGCTGGCATGGTCGCACGGCGATGAAAGCCACTACGCGGACGACCCGGATGTGTGCTGGTCGGAGACGTGCCTGGCGGCCTTTCGCGACCTCCTGCGCGAGCGCTACCGCGACCTCGCGGCGCTCAACCGCGAGTGGCACACTAACTACACCGACTGGGCCCAGGTCAAGCCGGTCACGTACGAGGAGGCCAAGCAGACCGGCAACTACGCGCCCTGGCTCGAGCATCGGCTAGCGGCGGATCGCGTGTGGGCACGGCTCTATGGGCGGACGCAGGAGGCTCTGAGGAAGAACGACCCCGGCGCTCGGGGCGGCTTCGATGGGCCGCAGGCCCTGTCACTGCCTAATGGCGGGATCAACTGGTGGGTGCTGAAGGACCATGTGGGGGTCCTGCAGGACTACCTCTACAACTCCGAGAGCATGGAGATCTTCCGCTCGTTCGCCGGGCCGCAGCACCTGACGGGCATGTGGTACGGTACCTACGGCCTGACCTGGCAGATCGGGCCCAACACCGTCGCCTGCCACCACTTCTTCCCGTGGTACAGCCTGTTCCACGGGCTCAACAGCACCTGGTTCTGGACGATGGGGAATCCGGGGTCACTGTCCGGCTACGCGCCGGACCTGACGAACCTGCCGTTCTTCGAGGCCAGCCGGCAGTCGCTCCGCGAGATCCAGGCGGGCGTCTTCACAATGCTGCACACCGCACGGCGAGCCAATGATGGGATCGCGATCCACTACTCCGAATCCTCCCGCATTGCCGACGCCCTCTACGCACCGGACAAGCGCTGCACGGCATGGATGGAGTCGCTGGGAGACTTCAACCATGCGCTGGAGGATAGCGGCTTGCAGTATGAGTATGTCGCCTACGAGGAGATCGAGAAGGGCGAGCTGCAGCAGGGCAAGTACCGGGTGCTCATCATGCCGCACAGCCGGGCGGTGTCGGAGGTGGAGACCGCCGCCATCCGGCAGTTCGTCCAGGGCGGCGGGCTGCTGATCGCCGACATCATGCCGGGCGTGCTCAACGGCCACGGCTCGAAGCAGGAGCCGGGCATGCTGGCGGACCTATTCCCGAACGCCCAGCCCGGTGCGGTCAATGCCGTCGGCAAGGGCCAGACGGTGCTCCTGGGCGACAAGCTGGCCGGCTACGGCCATGCGGCCTCCCGCAACATGCAGGGCTGGAAGAAGCTGGCGGGCCGGTGGCGCGTGCTGGGCGAGCTGCTGGACAAGCAGGCGCAGGTCACGCCGCAGGTGCGCGTCGCGCCGCGCGAGGGCGGCGACATGCCGCCGACGGAGATCGTGCGCTTCGAGGTCGGCGAGGCCCAGTTCGTCGGCCTGCTGCGCAAGTACTTCCTCTATGACAACAACCCGTATCCGGTGACCGTCCGCTTCGCAAGGAAGAGCCATGTCTACGACGTGCGCAGCGGCAAGTACCTCGGCCTGTGCGACAGCCTGACCACGGAGCTAGCCTATCAGGCGCAGGTGTACGCCTGCCTGCCATACCGGGTGCAGTCGCTCGAGCTGGCGATCCCGGCAACGGCGAGCCGGAAGGGGCCGCTGGCAATCGAGGTCGCCCTGAAGACCTCGGACGGGAGCCCCGGCCCCGGACACGTCTTCGACGTGCGGGTGCTGACGGCGCAAGGGCGTGAGCTGCCGTGGTATGCATGCCAGGTGGCAGCCGCCAACGGGGTCGCCCGGCTCAGCATCCCATGGGCCTTGAACGATGCCCCGGGGCGGTACACGGTGGTCGCCCGCGATGTCGCGAGCGGCGTCACCGCACGGCAGGAGGTCACACTGCCATGAGAGCCCCCCGCCGTCTCACGGCGACTGCCGCCGGCCTGACGCTGGTGTTGGCGGTCACATGGGCTTCCGGCGCCGCACACGCCGGCGAGCTCCCGTTCTACGCCGCGATGTGCACCCGCACAGCACCACATGTCGACGGCATGCTGGACGATGCGTGCTGGCAGCGCGCCGAGAAGACGGCGCCGTTCGTTGCCATTGGCGGAGCCGCGGTCGGGGTCACGACACAGGCCATGGCCTGCTGGGACAGCACGCAGCTCTACCTCGCATTCGTCTGCCCGGAGCCCCTGATGGCAGACCTGGCCGAGCGTATCGCGCAGGGCAAGGTGGGTCCCTTCGACGAGTCGGTGGAGGTCTTCCTCGACGCCGCCGCCGACCAGTTCAGCTATGTGCAACTCCGCGTCGGCATCCTGGGCAATCGCGACACCCACCGCCGCAGTGATCCGGCGGAGGAGTTGACGGGTCGCTGGATAGGGGCGGCGCGGCGCGGCGCGGACCGATGGACGGTCGAGTTGGCCGTGCCGTTCGCGCTGGTGGGGGCTTCGCCCGGGGCGGGGACGATGTTCAACTTCAACGTGAACCGCCAGCGCCTGCCGCTCGCTGGGCCGGTGGAATGGACCTGCTGGTCTGACACGAAAGGCGGGTTCCATTCGCCCGCTCGCTTCGGGCACCTGGTCTTCACGGACTATCGCGCGTGGCTGCGGCAGCACTTCCGCTCGCGGCTGGCGGCGGAGGAGCAGAGGATGGGCGACCTGGTCCTGCGGTTCCCGCAGGTGGCGGGGCAGCTTCACGCCGAGCTGCAGCGACTGGATCAGGAGCAGGGGCAGTTCCTGGGGCGGGTGGCTGCCGGCGAGTTCAAGGGCGAGCGGGACTGCCGCACCCTGTTTGACGAGGGGGAGACGCTGGTGGAGGCATACGAGCGGTCCCTCGACGAGATGCGACTGGTGGTCATCCGCGACGTCTTGCGCTAGCGATGGCCCCGCACGTGCCCTGCCCCCACCGGAGGGGAGTTCTGTGGAAGTGCTTATGCGAGACATCGATACCTACGCGCGTCTCCG
>CAZIWQ010000440.1:0-5951 GCA_964542355.1 uncultured Armatimonadia bacterium | reverse complement strand
TAGACACTGTGGCGCCGCTTCGGCTCGGCGGTGTTGTCGAACCGCAGCGCGAGCTTCCCGCTGTGGGAGATCGCCTCGTCGGGCTCACCGGCAAACTCGCGGGCCCCATACGTCGGCACCCACGAGTGGGGGATGTCAGGCCGCTTGCGCCCGACGTCGGTCTCTGCTTGCAGGCGCCCCGCGGCGACGACGTCGCTGATCAGCGTCGCCTGTGCGGCGACGAACGCCTCGCGCGGCATCACCTGGACCAGGGCGAAGCCATCAGGAGGCAACGTGACAGCGACTTCCAGCGCGTCCCCGACGCGCGTCACGTCCAGCTTGCGGGCGGCGACCTGGTCGAAGGCGACGAGGTCGGCCGCCTCTGCCAGGCCAAGCGCCGGCCCGAGACTCAGCGTGCCCCGCTCCGGGGTCGCGGACTCGCTCAGCAGCGTGAAGGCCAGGTTCCGGTCGGCGGGCCGCCCCCACCGCTCGACGAAGACGCGGGGGTTGTCGCACTCGGCCAGGGTCAGCGGCTCCCATCCGGCCGCCGCGATCCAGCGACACAGCGGGATGTACTTGCGGAACAGGTTGCGGTCGCGGTTGTACTGCTCCGGGTGAACCCAGTAGCTGGAGCCTGGGCCCGTCCCGCTGGTATACCAGTCAAAGAACCCGGGGAACACCCCGTACGCCACGCAGCGCTGCATGTAGCGCTCGATGTCGGCGTGGGTGTAGGCGGTATAGTCGCCCTTGAGCAGGGTCATGAACGTCTTGCGGTAGCAGATCGCGCGGACGAAGTTGAACCCGCGGCGCGGGATCGTCAGGCCCGTCTCCTCGCCCATGTAGTCGAGGTAGGGGGCACCGTACATGTCGCTTCCCATGGCACCATTGGTCATGGTCACACGCCCGTCGGCGTGGAGCTTGTCGGCGGCGGCGCGGGCGAAGTCGAGTGAGGAGAAGTAGTTGTAGAGGAGCGGCTGCTTGGCGACCGGGTCCCAGATTGGCGGGAAGCTCGCGGCCTTGAAGTGGTCTCGGTTGTAGTCCAGCCCCGCCGCCAGCCCGTCGTAGTAGACGCCATCCACGTTCGCCCCCCGCTTCTGCCACGACTCGAAGTAGGCGTCCATGTTGCGCAGGAGGGCCTGCCCGTAGGCGAACGCCACATTCGAGTCAAGCTGCGAGCCGAAGTGACCGTACGGGGCGGCATTCTGCATCGCGCACTTGCCGTCCTCACCGTGGGCGCAGGCCTCGGTATAGGCCCCCTTGATCCGGTAGCGTTGCTCGAGGGTCTTGTTGAACAGATCGACCAGAGTTTCATAGGGGGGGACAGGGTCCTTCCCCGGCTTGTAGTTGGGGACCCAGATCAGCTCACTGCCCCCCCCGTAGTAGGGGAGGCTGTCGACCCGCAGCAGGTCGTCATAGCCCGGGTTCGGCGCCCCCTCCTGCACCGCGAACCCGAACTCGTTGACGTTGTCGATGCGCTCGAGGTCCTCAAACGGCATCCACACGCCTTCGCGCTGCCGGCGCGCCGCGATGACCTTGGTGAAGAACTGCGGGTAGGTGGCGTAGTAGCGGCGGAGGGCATCGCGCAGGCCCCAGCGGGGGTCAACGCGCTGGATGAGGAAGGTGAAGCCGGCCTCGGAGGGTACGGCCGTTTCCTTGCACAGTGCCACGTCGAAGGCGATGTAGAGCTGCCGGCTGGTGGGGTCATAGCCGGTGCGGAAGATGCGGAACTGGTCCAGCGGCACGGCGTACGACAGGCCGGCGGGCCCGGTGACCGCGGCGCAGAACAGGCGCGAATGGCGCCCGATATCCAGCCCGGCCTGGTTCATGTACTCGGCGATGGCGGGGAACGCCCGCGCGCCGGAGGCGTCCTCGCACGGCTTGTTCGGCTCGATGGCGCGGGTGGTCTGGATGTCCTCCCACCAGCGCCAGCCGATGGCGTCGAGGGGAAGGGCAAACCGCACGACAATCCCGCGGTCGCCGCCGGTGAGGTCGCGCACGGAGCAGTGGACGCGCACGAATGCCGGGCCCAGCTCGTAGTGCGTGGCGAGAGCGATATCCAGCGCGGCCGCCTTCCCGCTGAAGGTGGCACCGTCGGCCTGCTGCTGCACCGACCCCGGGACCGGTGCGGACGTGCCTCCCCGCGCGATATCGATAACGGTGAAGCCGCCGGCCGTGCCGGGGGGGAGAGGCTTGCCATCGGTGATAACCCCGGTCACGCTGCCGTCGGGGGCTAGCGTCAGACCCAGGCCATCCCCGGTGGTCAGAGTGGCGCCCTGGGCGACGAGGGGTGCGGCCGGCAGGAGCAGCAAGGCCAGCATGGCCAAAGCGCCGCGGGGTCCCGACTGCGGTCGGGCATGGCGTCGCTGGCCCGCACACGGGCGCACGCGTGGATGCATCACAATCACCTCGGGCGAAGCCCGGACTAGCGCCGTCTGCCATCCGCCGTCTGCCGTTTGCCGTCTGCCGTCTGCCGTTCGCCGTTCGCCGTTCGCCGTCTGCCGTTCGCCGTCTTCTGAATTCTGGCTTCTGAATTCTGGCTTCTGGCTTCTGCGTTCTGCCGTCCCCTCACTGCTCCCGCAGCCACGCCTCCGACACCTCAAGTGCCCAGACGTCATTCACCAGCGGCCAGGCATTGCCGGCCACCAGCCAGAGCTTGTCGGCCAGCACGTAGACCGAATGCTCGTGCCGCTCCGACCAGATCGTCTTCGTCCGGAGCTGTTTCCACGTTACCCCGTCGGCGGAGAACCACACATCATTCCAGTTGCGCGAGGGCTGGTTCGACCACCCGCCGAGGACCCACATGTGATTGCGGTACACGACGGCGGAGAACCAGATGCGTGGCGCCCAGGGCGCATGGTCGGTCACCTGCGTCCAGTTGACGCCGTCGGGGGAGCTCCAGACATCGTTGTAGCCGAGGTAGCCGGGCAGGTAGTTGCCACCACCGAAGACCCACAGCTTGTCCCGGAACGCGAGGGCGCCATGGAAGGCCCGCCCGGCCCAGGGGGCATTGGCGGTCGCGAGCTCCCACGTAGCACCGTCGGCGGAGGACCAGACGTCATTGCGCAGGTGCTCAGCGGTGCCGTCGAAGTAGCGCTCGACCCCACCGAGGATCCACATCCGGTCGTGGAAGACGACGCCGGCCGCCCCCAGCCGCGGGCTCCACCCGGCCTTGTCAGTGACCATGTCCCACTTCACCCCGTCGGTGGAGGACCACACCTGGTTGCTGGCCGAGGCTTCGGGCAGCCGTCCGGCATACCAGCCCCCCATGAACCACATCTTGTCGCGGAAGACGACGGTCGTCGGTAGATCGCCGTGCTGCCAGCCTGCGACGTGGCTGTTCTCGGTCCATGCGAGCCCGTCGGCCGAGCTCCACACATCGCGCGGGCCGATGATGTTGGAGCTGAACCACCCTCCTAACAGCCACATGCGGCCCTGGAACGCGACCTCGCCGCACGAGTCACGCGGGGCCCAGGTAGCATGCTCGGTCACACGAACCCAGTCGGGCGTCTCAGTTTGTGCCATGGCAGCCTCCGGGAAGCTCGAGTAGAGGATCAGCAGCATGAGGGGACATACAGCCGGGATGAGCCGACGGCGGAAGTCGGTGGGCATTGCTTGCCTCCGTGGTTGCAGGGACGGGCTTCGGGCGCGCCGCGACGGCAACGGCACCTCACCCCCCGGCCCCCTCTCCGTTCCGGCGAGGGGGTGTCTGCCCGATGGTGCCCCCGACAGCAGGCCCCGCAACTTGGCGTACGACTTCGGTGCTACACCCGTAGCACTCGTAGCACCGGTAGCAGCAGGCGCGACGGGTGGGCAGCTTCATGGAAGATGGTGTTGACCGCCGCGCGGCATTCGTAGTCGGTCGCGGGGTTCCGCCCCGTGTGGGTGTTGCGGTCGAAATGGGGCCAGCTCGTCCCCGTGATGTCGAGGCGGAGACGGTGGCCTTGCAGGAAGCGATTGGCAAGCGGCCGGAGCAGGACGCGGACGAGCGTGACCTCGCCCGGTGTCAACAGCTCGGGCGCTGCCAGGCTGTTGCGGAACTTGGCGCGCTGGACCCCTTCGGTTACCCCCAGCGCGAACCCGGCGGGATAGTCAGCCGACGATGGATACACGTCGATGAGCTTGGCGATGAAGTCGGTGTCCGGGGCGTCGCTGGCGATCCACAGCTCGACGACCGGGTTGCCGGCGACAACGAGGTCCTCCGCGAGTGGCTCCGTCTGGAACACGAGGATGTCGGCCCGGGCTGCCAGCGGCAGGTACGGAGGGTGGCACCCGAACAGATGGGGCCCCTCGACCTGGTTCCACGCGCCGTTGGTGCTGATGCGCCGGGTCCCTCCGGCAGCCAGCCGGGCCACCGTGTAGCACACCCCCGTGCTGCTGGGGGCGGGATTGGCCGGATCGGTATGGTAGGTGGAGCAGGCGGCGGCCTCGGTCGGCGCCTCCCGGCTGAGCCGGTCACCGATCCCCAGGAAGTACTGCTCCTCCTGCGCCTCCGGCGGCGGCCAGACGCCAGCCGTGTGCCACTCGCCACCGTGCTCGAGCAGCCCTTCGGCGGTGCGGGTGCCACTGCCCCCGCCCATGACGAAGTACTGGGTGGGGGCACAGTAGAGGCCCTCGTCATCGATCCCCTTCAGCCAGCGGTCGAACCAGCGGAGCTCGTAGTCCGGGTACCGGGCCGCCATGGTGGAGGCCTCGCCAAACGTCGTCTCACCGATCTTGGCCCCCACGTCGCCGTGCGTCCAGGGACCGAAGATCACGTACTGGTTCTGGTGTCCCAGGTGGGTCAGCCGCGAGAACACGAGCGTGTCCGGGTGGGCGTAGGCATAGTGGTCATACCAGCCGCAGACCCACAGGGTTGGCACATCGGGCCACTTGTCGAGGTGGGCGGCGGGAGCGAGGCTGGGCTGCAACCAGAACTCGTCGAGACACTCGCGTCGGATGAACTCGAAGGTCAGGGCTTCGTAGCCGGGCGCCAGCGCGAGGGGCGAGTGCCCTTCGCGCAGGGGCCAGCGCGCCAGCCATTCGTCGAACCGCATCTCGTACAGGGCGCTGCGCACATGCGGGTCGGCCAACGCCTCCTTGCCGTCCCCGGCCATCATCACCATGTAGGACAGGTAGAAGACGTCGAGGGCGCCGCCCTGGCGCAGGACGTGGTACTTGTGGGGATAGCCGAAGTAGTGGAGCATGGCCGCCAGGTGCGGCGGCCGCTGCGTGGCCAGGGCGCCCTGCACGGCGGCGCAGTAGGAGCCGCCCCAGGTCCCCACGCGCCCGTCGCATTCCGGCAGCGCGGCCAGCCATTCCACCGCGTCGTAGCCGTCCACATCCTCCTGGGCGAAGGCGGTGAACTCGCCCTCCGAGGCGTAGCGCCCGCGCACATCCTGGATGGCCACCACGTAGCCGTGGCGCGCCCAACGCATGGCGGCGGGGTTGTTCGCGCTCCCCTTGTTGTAGGGCGTGCGCAGGAGCAGGGCGGGCATCGGCGCGATGGTGTGGCCATCCCGGGCAGGCAGGTACAGGTCGGTGGCAAGCGCCACGCCATCGCGCAACGCGACGCGGACGTCGGGACGGACCAGGACTTCGGGGTACAACGCGGTGCGTGGCTCCACAGGCAGGACCTCACGGAAACGGCAGAATTCAGAAGCCAGAATTCAGAATACAGAAGACGGCGGACGGCAGACGGCACAGCGGAAGCCAGAATTCTGCATTCTATGCTCCGTCTTCTGCCTGCGCCCCCCCAAACGCACGGAACAACTCCTCCGCCGCCCGGAGGGGGCCGTCACGCTCCATCCCGGGGATCCCGAGCTGAGTGCGGAGCTGGCCGACGCGAACGCCGCTGGCAAACGCGGCCTCGAACGTCCGGACGGCGATCGGCTCATGGCGGTCCGGCAACTGCTCGGGCCCAAACGGGTTGCCGAAGTAAGTGCCGACCAGGCCCTTCTCATCGGTCGTCCCTTTGCTGGTTCGCAGGCCCTTAC
>CAZIWQ010000439.1:0-5955 GCA_964542355.1 uncultured Armatimonadia bacterium | reverse complement strand
TCGCGCTCGGCCCAGGAGACCGAGGCCGCCCCCGGCGCCTCCTCAATCGGCAGGCTGCGGACGACGTTCACCCGCAGCGGGCGGCGCCAGAACCGCGTCGGCACCTCGAGCCAGGCGAAGGGGACCTTGAGCACGACCGACCAGCCCTCGGC
Organism: uncultured Armatimonadia bacterium; assembly: GCA_964542355.1. Lineage (GTDB taxonomy): Bacteria > Armatimonadota > Zipacnadia > Zipacnadales > JABUFB01 > CAZIWQ01. The sequence continues at coordinate 5,803 of CAZIWQ010000439.1, read as the reverse complement.
GCCCACGTGCGAGGCAACCTCCCACAGCTCGGACTCTTCGGGCAGATAGCCGTCATCGTGCTGACACCGCGCGGTGCCGTCCACCCCCACATGGAACACCCGGCGCGGTCGCGTGCGCTCCGGTTCGAGGAACACCTGCAGGCCGTCTCCCTGGAACGCCTCCGGTGCCGCCGCCTGCCCCTGCCCGGGCCGGCACACGATCCCGAAGTAGATGGCGTCCTCCGTCCGGACAGCCTTCCAGACCGTCGTGCGTCCGCGCCGCTGCGCCTCGTCCACCGGCAGGTGATCGCAGGGGTCATAGGCGCACTTGCGCCAGCGCTCGTGATTGAAGACATCGCGCTGCCAGTGGCAGCACGCTGCCTCCGGCAGGCCGTCCCAGGGGCCACCGAACGGCTTGCCGTCCAGCTCAGGAGCCGTAGCGACCAGCGGGGCCTGGTAGGCCCGGCCCGCGGGCCGGTCGCCCGTATAATCGGCAAACAGCGGACCGCGCACATGGGCCTGTGCCTTGACGGCGGGAAGCTCGTTGAGCAGCAGGTCCTGCAACTGCTCCATCCGCCAGCGGAGGAGCGCGGGGAAGTACTTGTAGCCTTCCGCTTCGGAGTGGAAGCCGATGCGGGAGTCGGCCTCGGCCAGTGGCAACAGCTCGCGATCGATCTCGAGCTCCGCCTCCACGAGCACCCGCATCTCGTTGAGCAGGCGGCGCCGCAGCGGGGCCGACCGGGACTCCGCCAGTCGCTCCCGCAGTTGGTAGAAGCGCAGGATGTGGTAGCCACTGCGGAACTGGAGCCCCAGCGCGGTCGCCAGACCGATATCGCGGAGCCGCTCCGGGTCGTCGGCAAAGCGCTCCCGCAGTTCCTTGAGGACCGCCACGCCACGGTGCCAGTAGTCGGTCATGCGGCGGCAGAGGGTCACTACCTCCGCCAGCGTGAAGCCGTTGGTGACACACTCGGCGATATAGTCGCCGCTGGGAGGGTAGCCGATCTGCCATGTGGGCGAAAGCGGCAGGCGGCGGGGGATCAGGTACAGGGGCCAGGCGGGGGCATCATGCATCGGCCCGAAGTAGCCGAAGATGTGCGCGGTCGGGTAGTTCGTGTAGCCCTTCTCAAACCACTGCCAGGCCTCGACGACGCGCGGTGCGAAGCGCCCCCAATCCCGCGCCGCGAGGGAGAGCAGGAACGGCCGCACGGCCTGGGGGAAGGGAGCGAACGACAACTCGCCGGCCGCGCGGCTCATGAGGGAGGGATAGGAGCCGAAGTACCACGAGTGCATGGCGCCGGTGACGCCCAGCTCGTGCATGGCCCGGTACTTCGTGTGCAGCAGGCCGGGTGCCGGCACCACCTGCGTGGTCGCAACCTCGTGTGAGCAGCTAACCTGGAGCTTGGCGGAGGCCCGGGCACCGTTCTCGACCGCGGCCTGCGCGGCGCGCCGGAACAGATCGCTCGGCCCGGCGTAGGACAGCCAGTAGTCCCACGTGCGGTGCCACTTCCCGAGCTGTTGGTTGCGCCCACCGGTCTCGAAGTTGTGCTGGAGGATGACACCGGGGGGGATGTGGGCCGCGGCTTCGACTGTCTTCTCCGGCCCCCAGCCGATGAACTGGCCGTACGGCCAGGCCACCAGCTCCGCGGCAGGATCGACCGCCGCCATGCCCCGGCGCATCGCCGCCAGCGTGTCGGCCAGTACCTCCCACGGCTGGCGCAGGCAGCAGCGCGGGCACGTGTTGGCGGCCGGCCACTGGCCGCCGTCCGGGATCGACCCGGAGTAGCAGTGGGTCTGCCGCTCCCCGACCGGGATCACGATCAGCCCGCCGAGCCCCGGGACCTCCGTGAACAGCGTGCGCACCGCCTCCTCCAGGTAGGCCTGTCCCTGCGGGGTGCTGGTGCAGAACGAGCCGCGATGGCCCCGGAGGTCGGGGTGCGCGGCCGCCGCCGCGGCCACCTCCGGTGCCGGGCTGGTGAACGCCGCCGGCTCGATGCAGAACGGGTAGATGCGGATGCCGTAGCGCTCGCACTTGCGCACGGTCCGGCGGAGCTTGTCCAGCCGCGGGCCGGCGTTCTGACCGTACTCGGGGATGATCTGCGAGGGCACGGTGTCGTAGAAGTGGATCGTCAGCCAGAGTACGTTCACGCCTTCATGAGCCAGCCGGTTCAGGTACTCGTCCGGGTAGTAGTCCACGTCATCGGCCAACTCGTCCTTGCACTTCGGCGGGCGGTTGATGGGCCCGTAGAAGCAGCGCGACATCCGCGTCCGGATCAGCGGCTCGCGCGCGATGGTCCCCAGCGGGAGGAACGGCCCTCGGCGCCGCAGCATCTCGTCCTCGATCCACACCAGCGCGCGTCGAATCCCCTCGGTATCGGCGGCCCCGATCTCGCAGCTCTCAGGCCCGACACAGACCTCGTATGCCTCGCGCAGCTCGGTGTCGATCTCGCGGGTCACCAGCCGGTAGTTGCCCTGTCCGCTCAGCTTCACGGTGTCGAGGAAGAAGGCGAAGTCCGCATACGCGGTCGCGAGCAGACCGTGCGGGTCAGGGAAGGCCCCGACCAGTTGCAGCCCGGCGCGAAGGTCCGCCTCCTGCGGCAGAGACTGGCGCGGCCGCCACTTCACGGGCTGGTGGTACGGGCGGGTGCGCAGCTCCTCAATGAAGGCCCATTCGCTTTCAGCGGGCTGGCACGGCAAGGGAGGGTATGATGAGTTCATGGTCGTCTCCGGATGGCGCACTGAACGGCTGGAACGCGGGCGGTTCTTCCTCGTCGCGGGCACAGGGACCTACCGGCCAACGCGAAGCGACCCGACCGGAATGACCATCTCCCGTCGGGTCGGTGTGCTGCGGTGACTGTTGGCGCTCTGCCGCGACCGGGCCGCGCCGCCCTCAGGGCATCCCGAGGGGTAGCGGCCGTCGGAGTGCCCGCCAGAGCCATTCTGGGGTGGCTTCGCGGCCTCAGAACGGCCCTCGGGTCGCTCTTCCGGTCGCCTGGATGGATCGCATCATCGCCTTGACGTTGTTGAACTCGCGCCGGAGCGGCGGGGTGAGGCGGTTCTTGGGGTCGATCGTCTCTGCCGCCTGCAAGTGCCTCTCGGTCACGTTCAGCCACGCCGACACCTGGTCAATCTTCCGCGCCTCGCCGGCCGCCCCGGCGCGGAGGAAGGCGGTCATCGCCAGGCCGGCCTCGGCCCACGCCTTGACCCGCGTATTGTTACCCACGGAGCGGTCGTGGACGCGCTCCGGCGCCTTGTCGCAACGGGGGATCGCGTCCTGCATCCACGCGTCGCAGACGTCGAAGCTCTGCGTGTTGCCCCACGTCGCTTGCTCCACCAGGCGCTTGAGCTCCTGCTCCGTGGCCCCCTTCTCACTGACGCGGAGCACGGCGAAGCCGGCGGCGACACAGGCGATCGCGAACGTCGGGTCCAGCTCCAGCGCCTCGCGGTACAGCGCGATGGCCGCGTCGAGGTCGCTCTGCTCGTGCCGGGCGAGGCCCTGGCGGTACTTGGCCGCGGCCTTCCCGGCCGGCGAGCTCGCCGCCGCGAGCAGCGCCAGCCCGGCGCCCACCGCGACCACCGGGAGGACGACGGCCAACGCGATCAGCCAACCGCGCGCCGCGGCACCCGGCGCGGCCGCGGCGGCGGCCGCCACCGGTCGCGGGGCGGCGATCGGCGCAGCAGCCGCCACCCCGGCGCGCTGCTTGCGAACCGGTGCATCGGGGGACTGCTTGCAGCGCAGGCAGATCTTGTCCAGCTCACGGTTCATGGCGAACCCGCAGTGCGGGCAGCCGTCTCTGGCGACCGTCGGAAGCGGCGGCACCGGCGGCAAGTCGGTGTCGGTGTCTGGCTTCCCCATACAGATCCCTCCTCGATGACTGCGCGTCGCGGTGCGTACCACGCCAAGGCGAAGGGTCAGGATTTCCGGAAAGCCCCACATGCCGATTGTTCGCCGTCGATGGCCCCAACACCTGCTGGAAGGTGCTCCCCCGGCCTACGCCTCCAGGGAGGGGGCCCTTCACTCGCCCAACGACATTCAGGCAGAATCCGGGAGTGGCACCATCGCGCCGAACTGGCTCTCATGCAGGCCGCGGTAGACCCCGTTGAGCGCCAGCAGCTCGGCATGCGTCCCCCGCTCGACGATGCGCCCGGCCTCGATCACGAGGATACAGTCGGCCTGCCGGATTGTGCTCAGGCGGTGCGCGATCACGAAGCTCGTGCGGCCCTCCATCAGCCGCAGCATCGCCTGCTGGATGTGGATCTCGGTGCGGGTGTCGACGCTGCTCGTCGCCTCGTCGAGGATCAGAATGGCCGGGTCGGCGAGGACCGCGCGGGCGATGGCCAGAAGCTGCCGCTGGCCCTGGCTGAGGCTGGCGGCCGCCTCCGACAGCGGCGTGTCAAAGCCCCGCGGCAGGCGGCGCACGAAGCCCTCGGCATTGGCCAGTCGCGCTGCCGCCTCGACCTCCGCATCCGTCGCCGCCAGCCGGCCGTAACGGATGTTCTCCCGCACCGTGTCCGCGAACAGGAACGTGTCCTGCAGCACGATCCCGAGCGACCGGCGGAGGCTTTCCTTGTTCACCTCGCGGATGTCATGGCCATCGACGCGGATGCAGCCGGCGTCGACATCGTAGAAGCGCGTGAGCAGATTGATGATCGTCGTCTTGCCGGCTCCCGTGGGGCCGACGAGGGCGATGGTCTGCCCGCACGCTGCCTGGAAGCTGACGTCCGTGAGCACCGGCACGTCCTCAACGTAACCGAAGCTGACGCCCTCGAAGGCCACGTCGCCGCATACCTGCGTGAGCGCGACGGCGGTCGGGGCGTCGGCGAGCTCGGGGGTCTCGTCCAGGATCGCGAACACGCGCTCGGCACCGGCGATTGCCGACTGCACGGTGCCGTAGAGTGCGGCGATCTCATTGAGCGGGCGCGAGAACTGCTGGGCGTAGTTGATGAACGCGGCGACCATGCCGATGGTGGCATACCCCCCCAGCACCAGCCATCCGCCGGCCCCGGCGAGGATGGCGAAGCCGAGGTTGCGCACGAGCCCCATGCAGGGCCCCATCAGCCCCACCATGATGCCGGCCCGGGTGGCCGAGCGCCGCAGATCGGCGTTGGCCTGATCGAAGTGGGAGATCGTCGCCGCCTCGTGGCGGCAGACCTTGATGACGCGTTGGCCGCTGATCGCCTCCTCGACGATGCCGTTGACGAGGCCGAGGTCGCGCTGGCGCGCGCGGTAGCCCTCGCGCGTGGCACGGGCAAGATAGTGCGCAATCGCGAACGACAGGGGCACAGTGGCGAGCGTCACGAGCGCCAGCCGCCAGTTGAGCGCGAGCATCGCCGCGGCGGCACCGATCACCGACAGGGTGCTAGCGATGAGCTGGGTCACCGCCTGGGCCAGTGTGTTGTTCACGGTCTCGGTATCATTGGTCAGGCGGCTCATCACTTCGCCGTGCGGATGGCGGTCGAAGAAGCGCAGCGGCAGTGTCTGGAGCTTCGCGAACAGGTCACGCCGCAGGTCGCGCACCGTGCCCTGTGACACCCGGATCATCGCCACCGTCTGGAACCAGGTGCCGGCGGCAGACAGGAGATGCACGAGCAGCATGAGAGCGGCGACCCGCGCCAGCGCCGCCAGGTCGCGGGGGATGATGCACCGGTCCACCGCGAGACTGATCAGGTAGGGGTTGACCAGCATCAGGGCAGTCGTCGCGAGGACCAGGAACAGCACGCCCCACAGCGTCACGCGGTAGGGGCGGAGATAGCCCCCCAGCCGCCCGACCACGCCGCGGGCGTCGCCCGCTTTCTGGAGGGGCTGTGTGAAGTGGTGGGGCCCGGG
>CAZIWQ010000438.1:0-5958 GCA_964542355.1 uncultured Armatimonadia bacterium | reverse complement strand
CTGGAGGGCACTCAGCCGGCCGCTACGCCTCGGGGGCCGGCCGGAAGTGGCCTTTCCGGCCGGACCCCTGGCTAGCAAGCACGAGAGGGAGTGCGTCATGTTCAAGTGTGCGTTCTTAGGGTGCGGGCCACGGGCGCGCGGACACGCGCGGGCCTACGCTACCGTTACTCGCGGGCAGATCGTCGCCATCTGCGACCTCGACGACAAGCGCCGCAACGAGTTCGGCGATGAGTTCGGCGTCAGCACGCGCTACACCGATGTGCACGCGATGCTGGAGACAGAGCGGCCCGATGTGCTCCACATCGTGACACTGCCGGCCCTGCGGGTGGAGCTGATGTCGCTCGCGGCAGCCCACAACGTCCCGGCCGTGATCGTCGAGAAGCCGATCGCCCTCTGGGGCGAGGACTTCCGCCAGCTTCAGGCGCTGGAAGCTAGCTCCGCGACCAAGTTCTGCGTCAACACGCAACTGCATTTCCACGCCCGGAACCTCGAGCTGAAGCGGGACGTGGCCGAGGGGCGGATCGGCAAGGTGCGGTTCATCGATGTCAGCGCCCGCTCGACGCCGCTGGACCAGGGAGTGCATGTCCTGGAGCTGGCGCACAGCTACAACGACTTCGATGCCTTCACTTCGGTCTTCGGGCAAGTGGCCGACGGCAGTGCGCTCGATTCGCGACAGCCCGCACCGGCAATGGCCGTCGGCGCCCTGGACTTCGCCAACGGGGTGCACGGCATGCTCATGTGCGGCACCTGTGCCCCGCTGGCCACCGACCGTGTCGAGGTGTGCTACGCGCACAAGCGCATCGCGGTCTACGGCAGCGACGGGTTCGTCCACTGGACGATGGGGGGCTGGGAGCGGCGCACTGTGGCGGGCGGGTATGAGAGCGGCGCCCACGACTATGGCACGGAGGACGACCTCGGCCAGGGCCGGCTCACCGAGGCGGTGTTCGACTGGCTGCTCGACGACAAGCAACCGCACCCGACGCGGCTCTCGCGCTCGCTCACCCAGTTCAACGTGATCCTGGGGCTGTACGTAAGCGCACTACGTGCCGCACCGGTTGCCTTGCCGTTCGACCCGCCGGACGGCCTGCTCGCCGCGCTGCGTGAGCGCCTGACGGCGTAATGACCTGCTCGCACGGAGGGGCGGCGGCCTCCAGCCTGACGCGGAGTCGCCCCCCTCCAACTCCGTTGGCAGCCGGGTGGTGGACCATGGACGAGCTGGTGCAGTACGAGTTGATGCGTCCGGGCGAGATCCGGGCCGCTCGCGACCGGGCCCCGATTGCGTATGTCCCCTTCGGCAGCCTGGAGTGGCATGGGCAGCATCTGCCTCTGGGGAACGATTCCCTCAAGGCCCACGCCGTGTGCGTCGAGGCGGCGCGGCTGTCGGGCGGGGTCGTGCTGCCCCCGGTCTACTGCGGGTTCCTTGACCCATGGAAGCCATTCACCTTCGGCCCGCTCGACACCGACATCATTGACGGGCTCTACGGTTTCATCTTCCGGAGCCTGGCGCAGTGGGGCTTTCGCGTGCTCATCGGGATCACCGGGCACAATGTGGCTCCGCAGCGCGACGCGATCGCGCGCGCCATTGCGGCCGTGTGCCTCCCCGGGCAGGTCACCGGGGTGGCGGGGTGGGAGGTGGACTTCGCCGGCGACCCGGAGAACTGCGCCACCGACCACGCGGCGAAGTGGGAGACCTCGAACATGATGTACCTCTACCCGGACCGCGTGGACATGAGCCTGCTCAGCGATGCGGACATGGCCCCCGGGTCGTTCTCGGAAGCAGACGTGTGGGTTGGCGGAATTGGCGGACTCGATCCGCGCGAGCATGCTTCCGCAGAGGTGGGGAAGAGGAACCTGACGCTGGCGGCAACCTCGCTGGCAGCCAAAGCGAAGGCGCTGCTGGCGGAGCTTGCGGACTCCTGACGCGCTCCCTGGGTGTCAGGGGACGAAGGGCGGCCTGGGGCACGGCGCCCGCACGCAGGGGCTTTACGCCCATGGCTGCCATGTGGGGCCCCCTGCGGGGACCGAGCGCCCTCGCGGGCGCACACGACCGGGCCGGTTGTGACGATAGGCTGAAGCCTATCGCTGAGGGACCCCGCTGCGCGGGGCCGAACGTGCTTCGCACGTAACGGCACGCGCACCCTCTGTTCCCGCCCCCATCATTGCATCACGCGAACGTCTCATCGGCGGCCTACCTCGACCACCCCCTTACTCCCCCCTGACCCAGTCGATCTCCACCTTCGAGCCCGGCTCGGCGCCTCCGGTCGTCGGGTCCAGCCGGATCCCCCGGATCGCCTTGCCCCGCCATCGCTCGTGCTTCCCCACCGGGATCGTGTATTCGTGCCACTCGCCGTCCGGCACGATCGCGAAGTTGAGGTACTTCGTGTCGGCGAACTGCGGCTCCTCACTGGTCGTCCAGAAGAGCTGCCCCTCGGGGTTGCCACTCGTGAGCTTCATCCGCACCTTGATCTGCGAGTGCTGGTCGGGGGCGAGCCGCAGGAACGAGCGCACGAGGAAGGGATCGGGGCCGGCGAAGCTTAGCGTCAGCGTGCCTCCCGCGACGACGGGGCTCGTCAGTGAGTTGAACCCGCCCCAGCCCTCGATCTCGCCGGCCGTGTTGAACTGGAAGTCGATCGCACTCAGGGGCGGGGGTAGCGCGGGGTAGGTGAAGCTGGTGGTCAGCCGCAGGAGCCGCCCATCGCCCGCCGCGAGGTGGAGCTCGGCCTTGCCTTTAGTGAGGGCAAGCGGCCGCTCGCCTCCGTCGGTCGCGCTGATCTCCGCCAGGCCGGTAACATGGTGCGCGGGAGTGAGCACCGCATCGACCGCCTTCTCGTGATCGCGGTTCACGACCATCGCAAAGTGGCCGCCCCGGGCATCGGTGAAGAAGCCGATGATGAGTGGCTGGTCCGCCGGAAGCTGCAGCAGCGCGTCACCCCCCAGCCGCGTGCCGCCGCGGGGGGTCTCGCCGGTGTGGTAGACCCCGGTGGAGGTCAGGCCGAGGAGCGTCGCGCCGAGGGTCCGGACCTCACCATTGAGCTGTTTCACGATCGGGTAGAGCCGTGCCGGCTCACCCTTTGAGTTGACGATCCCCGTCCCCCAGTCCGCCTCCCATTCCGGCATGGTCCAGTACGTGAACCACATCAGCCCCTTCATCCCATACACGAGCGACGTGTAGACCTGCCAGCGCATCTCCGCCGCCGACGGGTCGCGGTAGCCGAGGTGGGGGAGGGACAGGATGATGTTCCACGGCGGGACCCCGTAGCGCAGGCCATACTCGCGGATCAGGCCGAGGTTCTCGAAGTAGTCCGTTCGGTCGGTACCGTTCTTGAGCAAGCAATAGTGGTCGTAGCTGAGCACCGCCGGTTTGACCGTACTCAGGAAGCGATCGAGGTGCTCGGCGTACGTCGGCGTCCCGAGCTGCGCCGGGGAGGCGTAGGTCGGCAGGAGGTTGATGTACGGCAGGTGCCCGGGGTCCTGGCGCTGCAGCTCCTGGCTCACTTTGGCGAGCGCCGGGAACAGCTCGGCACTGGGCTCATCGAGGATGTAGTAGCCGTAGGTGGCAGGATGGGCCCCGTAGTCGGCCACGAGGCTCTCGATGAGCTGGGCGTGGTTGTCGTCGCAGGCCGCCTGCCAACTCGTGCGCCCGTCGACGATCATCGCCTTGAGGCCGAGCTCCGCGCAGATGTCCAGCAGCTTGCGGGTGTCTGCCGCCGAGTAGCCGCCATGCTGGCCGCAGACGGTGAAGTTGCAGTCCTTGACGGTCTGCCAGGCCGCCCGGGTGTTGAACTCCCTGGGTGGGCCGACCCAGTAGCTGAGCGGGAACTCCGCGGGCTGCCACGGCGCCTGTGCGAGCGCGCACGCACATACGAGCGACATCGCGAGGGCGACACAGGCGGCCTGCATGGTGGGCCTCCGGCACACGGGGATGGGACCGACACATGGCACTTCGCCTTGCCGCCGGATGATCCTGCGTGTCGCTCGCAGCGGGGGCCGGCGGCGCCCTGGCTCAGCATGAGAGTCCGGCCGGAAGGGAAGATCGCTCACGGCAGCGAAACGCCGGCGGGGAGCCATCCGGCCCGCGACCGCATGCCGCCCGTGGATTGGAGCAGCCATGCAACCCAAGTGGCACATCGCCTTCTGCAATGTCACCTACACCGAGTACGCCGGTGTCACCTACCGCGACTACTACGGCTCGCCCGCCGTCATGCTTGAGAGCCAGTTGGCGGCGAAGGAGTACGCCGAGCAGCGTTTCGGCGTCGGGCGCTTCATGCACCCGGGTGTCGACAGCCCAAGCTGCGACTTCGCCTCGTTCCTCGGCATGTCAGTGGTGGAGCCGGTCGAGGACGAGCTCCCCTACCTGGACAGCACGCGGCCGGTGATCACCAGTGTCGCCGAGGCCGACCGCATCCACATCGGCGACCCGCGCACCACCGGAATGATGGCCCGCCGCTATGCGACCTGGCAGTATTACCAGGAGCACGGCTATAACGTGGGGTTTGGGGGTGCCGGGGGGGGCGTGGTGACCCTGGCGTGCGAGATCGGCAGCCCCGATCTGCTGGCAGGCTTCGCCGAGGACCCGGAGGGCGCCCACCGGCTGCTCGACGTCATGGTGCGGGCCGAGGAGACGATTGCCAGCTTCGGAGCCTCGCTGCAGGGCGGTGAGTTCCACGGCTTCACCTATACGGGTGATGACTTCTCCGGCCTGCTGTCCCCGGCGATGTACCGCGAGTTCGCCGTGCCGTGCTATCTGCGCCTGCATGCCGGGCAGGAGAGCCGGTTCATGCACAGCGAGCTGTTGCGGGCCGAGCACCTGCGCATTGCCCGTGACGAAGTCGGCATCACCGACTTCCACGGTGCCGGCTGCAAGCTCCTCACGCTGCAGGAGATGCACGAGATCATGGGCGAGCACTTCTGGACCCAGCTCACGCCCCAGGAGATGCTGGAGCTGTCGCCCGCACAGATCGATGAGCGCATCCGGGAGTACGCCAACTGCGGCGCCTCGTACGTGCAGCTCTACCCCGGGCGCGGGACCCCGGAGCGGAATATGGAGGCCGCCATCGCCGCATGCCGGCGCGAGTGCCCCGGCGGCCCGGCGTAGTGACGGGCTAGTGCCACATCCCCAGGACGTTGCCACCCGCCATGCGTTGCCATGTCTTCGCCAGCGAATGGCGCAGGTCAAACTCAAGCGGCGGGTCGTCGGCGGGGCGCCCCTCCAACCCTAGCTCGCGGACGGCCGTGCCCAGCGCCGCCACCCGGTCGATCACCTCTCTCGTCGTCAGAAGCTCCTCAAGCTGGATGACCCGTTGTGAGATGCTATCATAGGGTGACAGGCCCCAGCGCGTCACCGCGGCATTGGCCTCCAGGGCGAGACGGTAGGCCTCGGCGAGGGCCGGGTCGTCCCGCCGCTGGGACCGGATCACAAACCGGCGCGCCAACTCGCCCCACTCCAGGTCGGGCTCCCACGTAAGCTGCGAGTACGCAAACAGCATGTGCTCGAGTTCGCGGTGGAGCGCCGGCTCCCACGAGAAGCACGACAGGCCCGACGACCGGCTCAGGCGCACATACGTGCGCAGCCACGGCTCGTAGTCGCGGAAGTAGGCCCGGATCTGCCCGATCGTCTTCTGCGGGTCGTGGTTGGCCTCCAGGCCGCCCCCGCCATCTTCATGGCCCATCACCAGCGGGCCGTCAACCTGCTCCAGCAGAACGTTCCCGATCCAGCGCAGCCAGCAGAACAGCTTCAGTCGCGGAAACTCGCCCGCGTGCTCGACGATCGCGCGCGTGGCATCCCCGAACATCTTCGTCGCCACCATCAGCTTCAGACCCGGCTTCTGGCTGACGGCCGTCTCATAGGCGCGGGCAAAGCACTGGTAGACCCCCTCGCGGTTGCCCTGCAGGTCGCGACACTGCGGGCAGCGGCAGAGCTTGTGGGGGAAGGTATGCCCGATGTGGGAGTTGAGCCCG
>CAZIWQ010000437.1:0-5989 GCA_964542355.1 uncultured Armatimonadia bacterium | reverse complement strand
GGGGGGTGGCCGCACCTGCGGACACACACCGACCCCGCCAGCGGTTGCAGCGACCTCTCCTGAGGGGGAGCGGTGGGGCCGCTCCCGGGGCAGGCCCGTTCCCCGATAGGCGCTCCGGCCGGTGGTCGTGCGTATCCGCTGCGGCCGCCCTCTGAGCCACGCCGCGCATGTTGCGGGGAGGAGGGGACCCTCCCAGCGGGGAACAAGGCCCGCCGGACACCCGACCGGCAAGTGCCGATCGCTGCCACTCTCGGGGGCCCACCCACGCCGTTGAGGAGTCGCGCCACTTTGCCATCGAGGTGATTGTCATGTCGGACAGTCTAGCCGCCGCCTTGCCGAGCCTGGGAGTCGTACTGGCGGTGGTGAGTCTGCTGTGGCTGGTGCCGGAAGACACGGAGGCGGCGGAGGCCCCGGAACTGACCTGGACGGATGCCCGCGAGCTTGCAGTTGAGGGCAGGGGCTGGACGGAGACGGCCGCCCCGTATGACCGGCTGCCGGCCAAAGCGAAAGACCTCGTGCGGGCCCCCGTCTGGGACCTGAGCCACCATAGCGCCGGCTACTGCGTGCACTTCGAGACCGACGCGCCGGTCATCCACGTGAAGTGGGAGCTGACTACGGCCAACCTGGCGATGCCGCACATGCCGGCCACCGGTGTGAGCGGGGTCGACCTGTACTCCCGTGCGCCCGGGGGCAACTGGCAGTTCATCGGCAACGGGCGTCCGCTGCAGCAGGCGAATGAAGCCGTCTTCCACCCGAGCGGTCACCGGGAGTTCGCCCTCTATCTCCCGCTGTACAACGGAGTGAGTGCGGTGACGATCGGGGTACCCAAGGGGCGAACGCTCACGAAGCCGGCTGCGACGGGCCGAGCCCGGCCGGTCGTCTTCTACGGCACCTCGATTACGCAGGGCGGGTGTGCCTCCCGCCCCGGGATGGCCTCCAGTGCCATCGTCGGGCGGAAGCTCGATGTCCCCATCATCAACCTCGGCTTCTCCGGCAACGGCCAGATGGAGCCGGAGCTCGCCGACCTGCTGGCCGAGCTGGACGTATCAGCCTACGTGCTCGACGCCCTGTGGAACATGTCACCGCAGATGGTGACGGAGCGGGTGGCGCCGTTTGTGAGGAAGCTGCGTGCGGCACACCCGGATACGCCGATCCTGCTCGCCGAGGACTGCACGATCCGCAACATCATCCCGACGCCGAAGGGCAAGCTCCTGCGCGAGGTCTTCACGAAGCTCCAGCAGGAGGGGGTCACCGGGCTCCACTTCGTCTCCGCGGAGGGCATGCTCGGGCCGGATGACGAGGGCACCGTCGACGGATGCCATGCTACCGATCTGGGCTTCATGTACCAGGCGGAGGCGTTCGCCCGGGCCCTGAAGCCGATCCTGGGAAAGTAGGGCGTCTCGCCCCACTGCCGTTGGCTCGCGTCGTTGTCGTTCGCCGTCTGCCCAGTGCCATATCCCGCGTGCCACATGCCGCCGTCGCGGCGAGTGAGCGTGCCGCAATGCTGACCGCAAGTGAGGCGCCCAGTGACCATCACACCCCGCGACCGCGATCGTCTGCGCACCGTCGCCGCCGAATATGCCGCCATCACCGGGAGCCCGAAGATGGCGGCGCGGCGCGAGCTCTGGCGGCGCAGCAACCGCCTGCTTGAGCGTACCGTCCCGTTCCAGATCGAGGACAATGGGAGCTTCTTCCGCGACCTGACGCCGCCGCCGGAGTGTGAAGGCGAGTTCGCGCGCGGCTGCGAGGCGCAGATGCTGCACGCCATCACCAATCACCGGCTGATCGATGATGACCGCATCTTCCCGCACTGCTTCCAGGTCCACTGGGCGGTCAGTCGCTCGGGGGTGTGTCCGGAGCTCTCGTACCGGCGCTCGCCGGATGCGACGGGGCGCGAGCTGGGCTATGAGACCAACACCCCGCTCGCCGACCTCGCCACGGGCCTCGGGAAGCTCCGCCCGACGGAGTTCAGTGTCGACCGGGAGGGGACGCACGAGCGGCTGGCGGCGGCCACGGCGGCGTTCGGCGACATCCTGCCGGTGCAGCTCGTGGGGCGCAGCGTCTCCTCAGCCGGCACGAGCCTGGCGGGCAATGCGGTGCTCCTGATGGGCATGGACACCTTCTACATGGCCATGCTCGACCAGCCGGAGAACGTGCACCGGTTCTTCGAGTTCCTCGTGCAGGACGCCGAGCGCTATGTCGCATGGCTGGAGGCCGAGAAGCTCATCACGACAGGCAACCACGAGTTCGACTGCGGCTCGGGAAGCTGCGTACATACCGACGAGCTCCCGCGCCGCAGCATCACCGAAGGTGAGGCGGTGCACCCGGAGGACTGCTGGGGGTTCGTCGAGGCCCAGGAGGCCGTGGGGATCTCGCCGGCGATGTACGCCGAGTTCATCCACCCGTACCAGCGCCGGATCGGTGACCGGTTTGGGCTGATGAACTACGGCTGCTGCGAGCCCGTGCACGCCTTCTGGGCAACACTGCAGGGCTTCCATAGCCTGCGGAAGGTCACGGTCTCCCCGTGGTGCGACGTGCCGTCGATCTCCGCTTCGGCGGGCAAGCAGGTGGTGCTCTCGCGCAAGCCGCACCCGATGAAGCTGTGCGGGCCCGCGTTCAGCCCCGCCGAGCTCGAGGCAGACCTGCGGGAGACGCTGGCGATCACGGCGGACAACTTCGTGGAGTTGATCTTCCGCGATACATGCCCGCTGTGTGGCGCAATGCTCGAGCGGGTGGCGGAGGCCTGCCGCATCGTGCGCCGACTCGTCGGGCGCGAGTGAATGGGAACACAAGCAGCCAGACGCCCCCTGGCGGCGCGCCGTGTGCGCGCCGCCAGGGGGCGCAAAACGGGGTCTGGGGCCTGTGGCCCCCGCGGGGTTTGGGGCAGAGCCCCAGGACGTTGTCCCGGGACGTTGCCGCGGGGCTAGAGAAGTAGGTCCCCGGCGCCGCCGACCTCGTACAGCGCCCCGCCGGTGGCAAAGCAGGCCGTCCACGCCCCGCTCGCGCTCTCCAGTGCTCCCACGTTGAACATTAGCCGCTTCGTGATCGCGGGGTTCATCTCCACCGCAGCAAACGGGATGCGCCACTCACAGGTCCACTCGGTCTCTCCCACGCGGACGGCGTAGGTGATCCCTTTGCGGGCGCGCTCCTGCTGGGCGGCGGTGGTGCCGCCGGCGGAGACGGTGTCGAACTTGCCGTCGGCACCACCCCACAGGACATAGATCGGCGAGGGCGCCTGCGGGTCGGTGTTCTGGAACGCCAGCTCGAGGCCGTCGCCCTGGTATGGCCCGCCTCCCACGCGAAGCTTGGCCCCCTTCCTGATCGGCAGGCGCAGCGCGAGGTACCAGCTCGCATCATCGCGGGCGGCGAGGACGACGGGAGTGGCGCCACCGACAGGGTCCCCTGCCGGTGTCTTGTCGAGCGGAACCACTCGGGCCGTCTCCGTCCACGGCCACTCCTCCACGGCACCGTCGACAGTCACGGGCGTGGTGAGCGGGGTGGCGCGCAGGACGCGCCGTGCGGGGGCGGCCACGAGCACCGGGGTGACTTGGTCACGGGCGGTCTCGGCGCCTGTCGCAGCCTGCGGGGCGCCCTTGCACTCGATGAACACGTTGCCGTGCGCCTCCGTGGCATCCCACAGCCCCTTCTCGCTCTCCGACACCACGTTGGCGCACCGCTCGAAGACATTGCCGCGGTACTGGTTGCGGATCGGTTTCCCGAGCCGGTCAGGGCGCAGGGCGAGTACACACGAGGCGGGGTCGTCGAAGCCGACGAACTGGTTCCCGATGAAGGTGAATCTGCCCCGCACATCAACGGCTTGCTTGAGCCCGGCGACCGCGTCGTTCGTGACGGTGTTGCTAGTGAACGCGGAGGTGGGGCTGCCGGCGGAGTCCAGGGAGACCGGGTTCAGGCACCCCGCGATGGTGTTGTGGTGGATGTTCCAGTTGGCACCCCCGGGGGGGAAGACCTCGAAGCGGTCGCCGACCTTCATCTCCGCCGGCGCGCGCAGCTTAAAGCGCAGCGTCTCCGGGTCGAAGGCCTCGATGACCGCGAGGGTGTTCGGCTTGCTCCCGGTGACCCAGACCAGGTTCCAGTCCCGGTAGCGGTGCGAATCCTTCCACTCGAGCGGCAGGCCGTTCTCGACGAACGTCGTCGCGTCGATCACCTCGGTGACGCGCGAGGCGGCGCGGCTCGTGCGCAGGCCGTAGTTGCAGTTGCGGATCAGGTTGCCATGCACGCTGACATTGAGTGCCGGCTCGGCGATGGCGATGCCGTTGACGAGCGGATCGAGCTTGCCGCGCACATAGATCTGGTTATTGCTGACAATGACGTTGTTGGCACTGACGTTGATGCCGGTGCGCCCCGCCGGCTTCTCGCCGGCGTAGGTCATGTCGATGATGTTGCCGGTGATCGTGACCGTGTGGGAGGGGAACGAGGTGCGGACGCACTGGCTGGAGGCGTTGATCGCCGTCCCGTTGTAGTTGATGAACAGGTTGTTGGCGATGACGACCTGGCCGGAGCCGTGGTTGACGGAGATGCCGCCACAGCGGCCAATGCCCTCGAACACGTTGTCGACGACGATGGCCTGGCCGCAGCCGAGCTTGTGCAGGTCGTCGAGGCGGTGGCTCATGTCGCCGATGGTGAAGGCGCCGGCATTGCGCACGTAGTTCCCGACCAGCTTGAGGAAGCGCGCGGGCATCTCGGCCGCATGCCAGTTGGCACCATCGATGCGGCAGTAGAGCACGCTGGTGTTCTCGCCCATGTCGTTGTTGTTGAAGGCGTTGGCCGCACAGTCCGTGACCGAGCAGCGCAGGTAGATGAGCGACTTCTGGTACTGGGTGGGCTCCTTCGTGGAGCTGCGGCACCCGGCCTGGGCGTAGAACGCCTCGCTGGCCATCCGGCTGGCATGCACGTTCTCGATCAGCGTGCGCTCGGTGCCGGTGATGCTGACGGCATTGCAGCTCTTGAGCGCGCAGGCCCAGAAGCCGAAGCCACTGGAGGTGGTGAACGAGCCGGCCGCCTCGTTGAAGCCCGTATGGCCGATCATCTTGAAGTTGCGCACGGTGACGTCCGTGCCGCCCTGCAGGCCGAAACACGACCCGGAGCCGTCGGAGATGTCGAGCAGCGTGTCGACCCCGCTCTGGCCCTCGATGGTGATCGAGGCATTCCGCACTGCCAGACTACCGGACAGGCGATAGTGGCCGGCGGGGAAGTAGACGTTGCGCTTCTCGCGCACTGCGCGGTCGATGGCGGCCTGGAGTGCGCCCTGGTCGTTGTGGCGGACGACGGCATCGCTCGCGGCCCGGTTGGCCGGCCTGGAGAGCGTGAACACGTTCCCCTCGATCTTGGTGATCGTGGCGACGAGCTGATCGCGCATCGTGTAGCTGATCATGTGGCCGGGCTGCCAGTCCTGCTGCGCGAACTTGACGTCGATCCCGTTGCTCAGCGTCTGCCAGTCAAACGTGATGGGGACCTTGCGGCCCTTCCACGTCCGCGCCAGGTCGTCAGTCCAGCGGAATGTCGGCGGGCCCGCGCCGTCGATCTCCAGGATGTAGACGAGCCAGCCCCCGGCCTTCCCATCGTAGCCGCGGAACTCCAGCTCGTCCTTGATCGGCCGCGAGCTTCCGTACGGTGAGCCGGGACCGTATCGCATGCCACTCGTGCGGATGTTGCACCGTGACACCATGACCCCGTGGCCAACCTTGAAGTCGCCGGGGGCCTTGACGGTGATCTGGTTGGAGCCCTCCGCCGTCGTGGCGGTGGTCTCGAACTCCGAGCCCGAGGCACCGCAGTCCTGAACATTGAGCCAGACGCCGCCGGCGCCCTGCGCGGCCGCGGGCGGGACCGCCGCCGTGCAAAGCAGAAGAGCCCCGGGGATGAGGAGCCAGGCGAGCTGCGACACAGTGCGCGGCTGTGCACTCATGGTCTAGCGATGCCTCCGTGCGATGCCGATGGGTCCGGCCGAAAAGGCCACATCCGGCCGGCCCCC
>CAZIWQ010000436.1:0-5994 GCA_964542355.1 uncultured Armatimonadia bacterium | reverse complement strand
CGTGCCGGGGCCGGCAGTGACCTGCCAGTCGCCGGAGATGGTGGCGGGCATGGCACGCGGCGTCTCAGGGGCGGCGGCACAGACGGCCAGCGCGGCACACAGCAGTCCGGCGGGCAGCCAGTTCATGGGTCTGTCCTCGGTCGGCGAGATAGGGTTCCCGGACATGTTCCCTGCATGGCGCTTGCGTTCCTCTCACATCCCGGGAGGCGAGGTGGGTCGGTCTTGCGCTTCTGATCGAGAGCGCTATACTCTGCGTCATTGCGCTTTCGAGTCAAGGGAGTGGCCCGCCATTCATCGTCTCACGCCGGTCGCGCTGCTGGTGTTCTCCAACATCTTCATGACCTATGCCTGGTACGGGCATCTGAAGGACTTCCGCAGCAAGCCGCTGCTCTTGGTCATCATCCTGAGCTGGGGCGTGGCATTCCTCGAGTACTGCCTCCAGGTGCCGGCGAACCGCATCGGCTACGGCCTGTTCTCGCTGGGGCAGCTCAAGGTCATGCAGGAGGTCATCACGATGGGGGTGTTCGCGGCCTTCTCCGTGGTCTACATGAAGCAGGGCCTGAAGCTGGACTTCCTGTGGGCGGGGCTGTGTCTGGTGGGCGCGGCGTACTTCATGTTCCGCAGCACCGGCCCGTCACATTGATCGCCACCAGAACCGCTACTTCGTGCGGGCTGCCAGCCACTGCAGGGCGTTGAGGAACACCAGCCCCTCAACACCCAGCGCCCCCACCCGCTTGGTGTCCGGGGTCAGCAGGATCGTCCCGTCGTAGATGACACGCCCGCGCTTCTGTTGCCCGGCGACCAGCACTGCCCCACCGGCAGGATCCCTCAGGATCACCGTGCCCTTGCTGCCGGGCTTGACGACGAGATGGTCGTAGTAGCTGTGCGTGCCTTCCTCGCCAAGCTTGAGGCCTGAGGTGATGGCATGCTCGGCGGCGACGACCACGCGGCTGCTATCGAGGCGCGCGGTGGCGCCCTGGCCGATCTGTGGGAATGTCACCTCAGAGCCGAACTGGCTGCGCTCGAAGCCGACGGAGTTGTGCGAGAAGAGCACGCCCCCGCCGCCCTCCTCCACGAAGCGCTTCAGCACCTCAAGGAACTCGTAGCGCCCGGCGCTACGGCCGGTGGTGCACTGCGGGTAGAGTAGCACCTCGTGCTTGAGCAGGTTGGATAGGCTCAGGTCATCAGTCAGCGTCACCTGGTAGCCCGCCAGACCCTCGAGCGTGAGCGCCCAGCTCTTCTCGCCGATGGCGCTTCCGCCGTCCCCGGCGGGGCTGTAGATGGCGACGCGAACGGGCCCTTCGTGCTTGATGCGCGTCACTTGCAGCTTCCGATCGGCCATGCGCCGGCGCGCGGCGACGAGCGAGTCGCGCAGCTTCGGGAAGTCGGCATCGACCCCCGGCACCGCCGGATAGACGCCCTTCGCCGCCTGGCGGTAGAAGGTGGCGTCGAGCTGCTTGAGGGTCGCTGTCTCCTGCTGCAGCCGCTGCAGGTCCGCGAGCCCCACCTCAATCGCCGTCTCCCCGGCCGTCACGTGCTGCTCCACCTTCGCCCCGTCGCCCTCCGTCACACCCTGGTTGGCCATCATCAGGTGATAGTGGGCCTGCGCGTAGGCTGCCAGGCAGTGCGTGCGCTGCAGGTAATAGGTGAACAGCCGCGCCGAGAGGTCCTCGCAGGTTGCCTGCATGGCGATCGCCTTGTCGAGGGCGGCGGCGGCGGTCTGGCAGGCCTGTGCCTGCTGCAGCAGCATCTCGGGGCTGACCTCGATGGGCGGTAGCTTCTGTCGCCGCAGGAAGCGGTTCGGGTCGTCGACGACCCGTCCCGGCTGCACGATCAGCGAGGGGATGATGCGCTTGTTGAAGGCCTCGAAGATCAGCGTCCCGGCTGTCGCTCCCCACATGTTGCGGCAGGCGAGCAGGCCCCAGCGGTCGATCACCGGCGTGGCGGGGTCGCCGTTGTCGGTGCGGAAGTCATAGTACTTGCCGGTGAAGCTCTCGGCGCCCTCGCTGGCGGTGTTCCAGGCGAACTGGCCGGCGACCGCGCGGGTGATGTAGTTGGGGAAGTTGCGGTCAATGCGCGTGGCCATGATATCGGCGGGATGGTTGTAGCAGTTGGTGCCCATGAACCGGGAGGCGGTAATGATCCAGCCGGAGTCCACCCAGCCGGAAGCCATCTTGTACCAGTAGTACATCGGCCGCTTGCCATAGCAGGCCCGGAACTCATCCATGTACTTCCGCTCCCCGAGCCAGACACAGATCGCCACGTCCTCCGGGATCAGGCTGCCGATCCGCTTGTGGTACTCAGGTCCGGTCTTTCGGAACTGCTCGAAACTCACGTCGGGGTAGTGGCGGCGGATGCCGTCCCAGTCGAAATAGATGGCGCTGTAGGGGTAGACCACATACACGATGGTCTGGCGGGGGTTGAGCTTGCGGAACTCCTCGTAGAAGATGCTGAAGACATGGGCATCGGCGGCGGCGCGGTCGTCACCCCAGCGGGCCTTGTCCGCCTCCGAGCGCTTGCTCCACAGCTCCGGGTCGGGGACGCCGCCGCCGTCCTGGGGGTGGAGGACGACGCAGTCGAGGCCGGCGGCCTGATAGAACAGTGCCATCTCCCGCGCGCGCTTGCGCAGCAGCTCGTCATCGCTCCAGGTGAAGTACATGCCGTTGATGAGCTGCATGCCGGCGAAGCGGGGGTCGTCCTTGTGGCGGGCGGTGGTGCCGACGTTGGTGGACTGGTACTCCTCGCACAGGAAGCCGCGCTCGTGGGCGTAGTCGTTGAGGGGGCGCATCCATTCCGCGGCACTCGCGACGGGCGGGACGGTCTCGCTGCCGTAGAAGTAGTCGCCGAGCATGTTCAGCTTGCAGCGGAGCATCCAGTCGATCTGGGCCTTCAGGCAGGTGACATAGGCCTCCCCCTTGCTGCCATAGACAGGCAGGGCCTTGCGCATCTGCTGGAGTGATCCCGTGCCACGGAACTTGAAGTCGGGCCAGTCACGAACCTCGCCCACGGTCAGGAGGCCGCGCCCGGCGTCCTTCTCGATGAAGTGCCGCAGGGACACGGCCGCGTAGAGGGTGCCGAGGGCGTCGCTGCCGCACAGCAGCGCGATCGTGCGGCCGGCGAGGCGCGGGAACTGGATGATGTAGCCCTGCACACCGGGATCCGCCGGAGCGATCCGCGCGCCACTGGCGGCTACCAGGGACCGGGCGAGGTCGCTGGCGTCGCAGGTGGTGAGGACGATGGGGAGGCCGGTGATGTCCTTGAGGCCGTCCGCCGCGGTCGTGAGTCTGATCGGCAGCATCGCCAGGCCGAGGCTGTACAGGCGCTGGTTGATCTCGGCGGCGGCGATCTCTGTCTGCCGGTTCCGGTCGCCCACGACGAGCGTCGCGGCCGGCCCGGCGGTGCCGACGATCTCTACCTGCTCCCCGGTCACCGTGATGCTGCGGGGCTCGGGGATGATGTTGCGCCATTCCGTGGGTGTGGCCTGACAAGCCGTGGTACAGGCCACGGCCAGCATCGTCAGCGTGCGTCTGAGCATCGCTAACCCTCCCCAAAGGCACTGTCTGCGTCCGGACGCCCCTTCGCCCTGTGCGGGGAAGCGTCCTTCTTTCACAGGCGCCCTCGCCCGACGCCGAC
The DNA here is from genome assembly GCA_964542355.1 of uncultured Armatimonadia bacterium. Classification (GTDB taxonomy): domain Bacteria; phylum Armatimonadota; class Zipacnadia; order Zipacnadales; family JABUFB01; genus CAZIWQ01. The sequence continues at coordinate 2,361 of CAZIWQ010000436.1, read as the reverse complement.
ACCCTCCCGGGCAGGCGGCCGCATCGCTCGCGACGAACAGCAACGACGCCGTCACCGCCTGACACAACGAAGACCGGAGGATCGCCATGGGCATTGATGTGGAACAGGTCGTGTGTCCGCATGGGGAGACGGGGCCGGAGAACACCCGCAACAGCGAGGGGGCGGTCATCGAGCTGCGCGACGGACGCCTGCTCATGGCATACACGCACTTCTATGCCGGCGGGAGCGACTGGGCCGCGGGGGACATCCGCGGGAAGCTCTCCGCGGACGGGGGGCAGACGTGGAGTGGCCCGTTCGTCATCGAGCCGAACTCGGCGCGGTGTAATGTCGGACGCCTGTCGCTGATCCGGCTGCGGCCGGTGGCGGACGCTCTGGCGCACGACATCGGCTCTGAGCATCTGGCGCACATCTACGTCGAGCTGAACCGCTTCTACTCCAACCGATTGCTGTTCAGGACGTCCGCCGACGAAGGACAGACATGGTCGGCGCCGGTGCAGATCAACGACACCGGTACGCTGGGGCACATCTGCAAACGGGGCGATACGGCGCTGGTGCTTTCCACCGGCAGGATTCTCGTGCCGGTCTATGCGATGTTCGGGGGCATGTGTGCCAGCTTCATGTACTACTCCGACGACGCCGGTGACACCTGGCGCCGCAGTGTCGGGGAGATCGCGGTGCACTTCCGCGAGGCGGGGCGGCAGTTCGCCTACGCCGACTTCGAGGAGCCGGCAGTCGTGGAGCTGCGCGACGGGAGACTGCTATGCTTCGGGCGGACCCGTCTCGGTCAGCTCTACCAGAGCCACAGCGATGATGGCGGGATCACGTGGAGCGCCGCCGTCCCGACGGGGCTGGCGGCGAGCTACTCGCCGGCATCGCTGAAGACGATCCCGAGCACGGGCGACATCCTGTGCGTGTGGAACCAGGCCTCGGGGCAGGAGATTGCCGATGGGCTGGCGCGGATGCGGATGTCCTGCGCAGTGAGCGAGGATGGCGGAGAGACGTGGGGGCACTTCCGCAATCTGGAGTCGCTGGATGACGCGGGGGCGATCGAGCCTGAGGGCGGCACGGCGGGAACGGAGATGGGCGCGGTGCTCGGCCGCCGGGCACTCTGTGGCGGCCCCACGCAGGCCAACCCGCCGGATGAGGTGAAGGCACGGTACCCCCGCTGGGGCGGGTACGTGCATGTGGACTACCCCTCGACCTGCTTCACGAAGGACGGGCATGTGCTCATCATGTACGGGGTGTACGGCACCGGGGGAGATGCGTTGCCGATGGGCAACAAGGTACTGGTGCACCCGGTGGCGTGGTTGTACCAGGCATGAGGTGACGGTCGCGCGGGTCCTCCTCGGTGTCGAACAACTCCCCGGGCCGGTCGTCGAAGAGTCCCAGCTTGCGGCTGCCTCACCGCCGGAGCGCCGTCTTGCGCGGCTCGCCGAACAGGCACATGGCGGGTCGGCCGCTGATAGGCTCATGCGTAGTGATGCAGCACATTACAGTTCTGTAACTTGAGCGAGCGGCCTCCGTTCATCCCTCCCGGGTATTGTCGTTTCTGAGCCCCGGAACTCCGGGGTCTGCGATGCAGGCGCAACGGGCAAGGCATACGCAATGGGGTGGACGCCGGTGACACGAGGAGGTCAGTCCGATGCCTGGTAGACGGAACTCCCGCCTGGTTCCCCTGCGGTCGCGGGCCCCAGGGCGACCAGACCCGCATCCACAACCACGTTCGGTGTGCGCGCGGGGGCACCGCGAGCTGACCCGCTGTGTCCCGCCGCGTGTGGTGTCGCCCATCGGCGCCACCAGCGGCCCTCGGGCCGGTCGTGCCCAGGCTGAAGCACCATGGAGGTGCTCGAGATGAAGGAGCGCGGTTTCACACTGATCGAGTTGCTGGTGGTGATCGCCATCATCGCGGTCCTTGCCAGCATCCTCTTCCCGGTCTTCGCCCGCGCCCGGGAGAAGAGCCGACAGGCCAGTTGCTCCGCCAATCTGAGGCAACTGAGCCTGGCCTTTCTGTGCTATGCGGACGACTATGATGAGACGATGCCCCAGAGCTTCACCGCAGGGAACTACTGGTTCGAGGCGTTGGAGCCGTATGTCAAGAACACGCGCATCTTCGCCTGTCCTTCCAGTGGCGGCCGGCTGCCCAACACCCCGTGCTACACCGCCAGTGACCCCGCCGTAGCCGCAGGGCGCAGCTACGCTGACGCCTATCCCGCGCTCAACCAGGCAGGCGCCATCTCGTACACCTACGGCAGCTTCGACGATTCCACGGGGGCCAATCCCCTCGAGGGCGGCACACTGACCGTTTCAGGCCAGAGCCTCGCGGCCTATGGGGACGTGACCCGCGTTCTGCTGATCGGTGAC
>CAZIWQ010000435.1:465-5996 GCA_964542355.1 uncultured Armatimonadia bacterium | reverse complement strand
GGGGCCGGGGGTGAGGCGGACATGCCGTCGCCGTGCCGCCTGTGGGCGTCTGCCCTCTGGTGGGCGCCTGACCCCGCGTCAGGGACTATTGCCCGCGCAGGCAGTGCTCTCCTGCCTGCGGAGGGAGGGTGCGGTCGCGGCGCGAATAGTCTTGCCTCGCCATGCTCTGCCGCCAGTGCGGCCGGTAGGCATCCAATCTCGCTCGTGGCGCGGGGGCCATCTCCTGATGAGGCAACGTGTGATCGCGTCGTGCGTCGTGGTGGCGACCCTCGCGGGATCGCTGTGTGCCGCCGCGGTCACTCGCCCCTCGCCCGAGCAACTGCGGCGGGACCTCGCGGCAATCCTCGCCCAGCCCGCCTATCAGCAGACGACGCCGTCGTGGCTGCGCGAGCTCATCGAGCGTCTCAACCGGTGGCTGGCGCAGTTCTTCGGGGGCTGGCTCTCGCCGCGCGTCTACGACCTCGGGGAGGCCTCGCCGGTTCTCTACTGGGTGGTCGTGGGGCTCCTGATCGTTTTGCTGGCGATACTCCTCGCGCACATCGGGTGGACGCTGGGGAGCGCGTTCGAACCGCGGCGGCGCAGGCCGATGGTCAGTGTCGCGCTACCGCTCCCCGACCCGGACGAGCTGCGCGCGCGCGCGGCGGCGCTCGCTGCGGAGGGCCGCTATCGCGAGGCTGTGCCGATGCTGTACCTGGCGCTGCTGCGCAATCTGGACCGCGGGGGCGTTCTGCGCTTTGACCCGACACGCACGAACTGGGAGCTTGCCCGCCTCGCCGGGACGTCGGGACCTGTGCGCGCGGAGTTGGAGGGGTTCGCCCGGCGGCTTGACGCCCTGCTGTATGGCGCCGGCGTAGCCGCCCGCGCCGACTATGAAGCCTGTGACGAGATGGCTACCCGTGCCTGGGGGGCCGGGGAGGCGATGGGACAGTGAAGCGCTGGACTGTCCCGCTGGTCCTCGCGGCCTGCCTGTGCGTGTTCGTCATTGTCTTCTCCCACTACGGCAGCCCTGCGGCGCAGCAGGACCTGACGTGCGATCACGCGAGCTTCCGCACCAACGAGTGGGGCACGAAGGCCTTCCGCGAGTTGCTCGAGCGCAGTCACCTCCCGACCCAGACGCTCGACCGCCCCTGGACGCAGCTCGGGGATGATGTGAGAGTGCTGTGGGTCATCGACCCCCAGACCACCCCGACACGGGCCGAGCTCGAGCGCCTGGTGGCCTGGGTGAAGCGGGGCGGGTTGGCTGTCTTCGCGCCCGATCCGCGCGAGGAGCGGCGAGGCATCGGGATCGCCCCGGCCGCTCGAGGCAACCAGCGCATGCTCGCACGACTGGGGCTCGAGGCGGCCGGTGCGGCGCAGCCGGCGGCGCTGGTGTCCGTGCGGAGCACCGACCCGCTTGTGCGCGATGTCTCGCGCGTGCACGTGCCGACGGAGCTTCGCCTGCGAGCGCGCCGCTCAGACCGGGTGAGTGTCGAGGCGGCCGACGACGCTGACGACTCCGAGGCGCCGGTGCAAGCCAGGCACCAGCGCCGGCTGGTCGCTGCCGCGGTCGAGGCTGTCGTGGCCGACAAGACAGGCATCGTCGTGGGGCGCCTGCGCCTGGGGCGCGGGCAGCTCATCGTGCTGTGTGATGCCGACATGCTCGCCAACAGCAAGCTCAGCTCCGGTGACAACGTCATCCTGGCGGCCAACCTGGCCTTCGCCGGTCGGGGGGCGACGGTGTGGTTTGACGAGTTCCACCACGGGCGGCGGTCGGCGGAGGCGGCGGAGCTGGATACGGCCGGCCCCACCTATGCCCTGTGGGCGATCATCGCCGCGCTGGCGCTCTACCTGGCCGGCAAGTTCTGTCGCTTCGGCAGCCCGCTGCCCGCGGAGGGGCCTTCGCGTCGTTCGGCGCTCGAGCACGTGCGCGCGTTCGCCTCGCTGTTCCGCCGCGCCGGCCACCGCCAGGCGGTGCTGGAGATGATCGTGAGCCGGTTCCGCGGGCGTCTGGCCGGCGTGGGGGGCGTGCGCGCCCAATCGCCCCCGGAGACGCTGGCCGCCGCGGTGAGTCGCCGCCACCCGCGCCTCGACGAGGCTCAGGTTGCTGGTCTGCTGGCACGGTGTGCCACGGCCCTGACCGCGGCATCGCCACCGTCGGAGCTAGAAATGCTCGAGCTCGTGCGTGCCATCTCGCGCATCGAACAGGAGTTGGCCTTCCATGACAGCTAGCCCGCCGGCGGCCTCGCGTGCCGCTGACCTGTGTACCCGGTTGAGTGCGACCTTAGCACGGGCCATCGTCGGCCACGAGACAACGATCCAGTACCTGCTGGTGGGCGTGCTTGCACGGGGCCACGTGCTACTGGAGGGGGTGCCGGGGACCGCCAAGACCCTGCTTGCCAGGGCCCTGGCCCTCTGCCTGGGGGTACCGTTCAAGCGCGTTCAGATGACGCCCGACCTGATGCCGTCTGACATCCTGGGGACGAACGTGTTCGATCTGGCGGGCCAGAGCGTCCGGTTGCGGCCCGGCCCGATCTTCACCTCGGTCCTGCTGGCTGACGAGATCAACCGGGCACCGGCGAAGACGCAGGCGGCCCTGCTGGAGGGCATGCAGGAGCGTCAGGTCACCATTGATGGCGAGCGCCACGCCCTGCCCGACGGCTTCATCGTCTTCGCCACGCAGAACCCGGTCGAGTACGAGGGTACCTATCCCCTGCCCGAGGCTCAGCTTGACCGCTTCATGCTCAAGCTCACTGTCCCGTACCCGACGCCGGCCGCCGAGGACGAGCTGCTCGCGCGCTACCACCAGGGGTTTGATGCCGACGACCTCGCGGCCGCCGGGCTCGGACCGGTGACGGATGCGGACGACCTCGCCGCCGCCCGCGCCGAGATCCGGGGCATTGCCGTCGACCCCGCCGTTGTGCACTACATCGGCGAGGTGGTGCGCGCCACTCGCAGCGACCCCAACCTGGTGCTCGGGTGCAGCCCCCGCGCCGCGGTGATGCTGCTCCAGAGCGCCAAGGTGCTGGCCGGGCTGCGTGGTCGCGGGTTCCTGACACCGGATGATGTGAAAGCCATGGCATTGCCGGTACTGCGCCACCGGCTCATCCTGCGGCCGGAGGCCGACATCGAGGGCCTGTCGCCGGATGACGCGATTGAGGGCGCCCTGGCGACGGTACCGGTGCCACGGTAAGGACCTCATACACCAATGCAGTTGACTGGCTTCGGACTGATCCTGCTCTTGTGTGCCGTGCCCGTGTTCCTGGCGAGCGCGTACGCGCCGGCGGCCGCACCTCTCGGGGTCGCGTGGATGGGGCTTGTCGTGCTCGCCGCGGTGTGGGACGGGCTGGCGGGGCGGCGCACGGCCCGCTTTGAGCTGTCGCGCCACGTCGATCCCCGGCTCTCGCTGGGTGCCGCGAATCGCGTTCGCCTTCGGCTCCGCAGCCTGTGCGCGCGCCCGCTGCGCCTCGAGGTGAAGGACAACCCGCCGCCGGAGTTCCGTAGCCCGCATCGGCGGCACACGGTTGCGCTCCCGGCGTGGGGGGAGTTGGAGGTCGTCTACGACACCACGCCCGTGGCGCGGGGCGACTTCGCCTTCGGTGACATCCACGTGCGCGGTAGCGGGCGCCTGGGGCTCACCCGCTGGGTGAGCACGGTGCGCGCGCGCGAAGCGGTACGTGTCTACCCGGACCTCTTGGAGGTGTCGCGCTACGAGCTGCTCGCCAGGTCTCACCGGTTGCACGAGATCGGGCTGCGCCCGCTGCGACAGCGCGGGCGCGGGACGCAGTTCGAGGCCCTGCGCGACTATGTCCCGGATGATGACTACCGCGACATTGACTGGAAGGCGACGGCGCGCCGGTGCCGGCCTGTCTCGCGCGAGTATGGGCTCGAGCGCAGCCAGAACCTGATGCTGATGCTCGACGCGGGTCGAATGATGACCGCCCAGATCGGGGGGGTATCCAAGCTCGACTATGCCCTCAACGCTGCCCTGATGCTCGCCCACGTGGCCTGCACGCGCGATGACGCGGTCGGTCTCGTTGCGTTCGGACGGCGGGTGGAGAGCTTCCTCCCCCTGCGCAAGGGGAAGGCCCAGGTGGCGCGGATCCTCGATCAGCTCTACGCCCTGCAGCCGACCCTGGATGAGCCGGACTATCGGGCCGCGTTCGCCACGCTCGCCGAGCGCTCGCGCCGCCGGGCGCTGGTGGTGGTATTCACCGACCTGATCGACGTCGATGCCTCCTCCCGGCTCATCACCCACGTGGCAGCCCTCGCCCCGCGACACCTGCCGCTGATCGTGACAATCCGCGACAGCGACCTCGAAGCCGAGGCGACGCGCTCCCCGGCAGAGATCGATGATGTCTACCAGCGTGCCATCGCGGGAACGGTCCTCGCCGCCCGCGAGCACGCCCTGGCATGGATGCGCTCGCGCGGTGTGCTGGTCGCGGACGCCCCCGCGGGTGAGTTGACAGTGGCCGCACTAAGCGAGTACCTGCGTGTGAAGGCGGCAGGCGGACTGTAACAGGAGGTCGAGACACCGATGGTCGATGTTGTGTTTGCGTTCGATGTGGAAGACCCCATTCACGAGAGCGACGACGACGCCATACTGAACCTGTGCCGTATCTTCACGGAAGAGGAGGTGCCGGCTTCGCTGTTCATGGCGGCGGAGAAGGCGCGGGTGCTGCGGCGGCGCGGGCGCCACGATGTCATCGCGGCGATGCGCCCGCACGAGATGTGCTACCACGGCAACTACTGGGCGGAGTTCCCCCGACCGGCCCTGCACTACGGACAGGAGCTGGCGTGGGACGAGGCCGTGGCGCACGCGCTCAGTGTCGAGCTGCCGGGGCTCCACGACGTCGCGGAGATCACGGGGCAGTTCCCGGTGGCGTGGTGCTGCCACCAGGCGCAGCAGGCCCCGCCGCTATCGTATGCGCTGAAGCTGGCCGGGGTGCGGTGCTGGGCCGGGGGGCCGCGCGGCTGGTTCATGAACTGGCTGTCGTGGCCGCGCTCGAACTGCGTCGTGTCGTCCCAGGGCTCGTGGTCGCAGCGGCTCGACCCGACGCACCGTGAGCGGCTGAAGCCGCCGTGTGACCCGCAGGCCGACCTGGCCGAGATCCGCTCGCGGTTTGCGTACCTGTGCGAGAAGAGCGATTTCATCAGCTTCGTGGGCCACCCGGCGTGCTGGGTCACCTCCGACTGGGGCGACCTGGTCGAGTGGGCCGTACTGTTTCGGCACGGTGGCCCTGGCGCATACCCGCGGCCAGCCAACTTCGCGCCCTGTCAGCCCCGCTCACCGGAGGATCAGCAGGCGGCGTTTGAGCTGATGCGCCAGACGCTGCGGTGGATCAAGTCAGTGGACGGCGTCAACCTCACCACCTATGCCGCCCTGTGCGCGCGGGAGGAGGAGGACCCGGTGAGTTGGGTCTCGCTCGAGCAGGCGCTCGAGCTGGCGGACCGGGTCCTGGCCGAGCTCACCTATGTCACCGCGTTTGGCACCAGCTTCTCGCCGGCCGACATCCTCGGCCTGCTGACCTTCGCCTGCGACTATTGCTGGCGCG
>CAZIWQ010000435.1:0-455 GCA_964542355.1 uncultured Armatimonadia bacterium | reverse complement strand
GAGCAGCTTCCCGTACAGCGGCTGATCGGGCCCACCGAACCGCAGCTCGGGAGCGCCGGGCCGGTAACGCTCTCGCGCGAGAACATCTTCGCCGGCGCCCTCGCCGCCTATACCATCATGATGGACGAGCGGCGCATCCCGGGCAGCCTCCGCGCGAGCCAGGTGGACGTCGGGCCCGGCACGTGGCTGCACGCTCTCGCGCAGTTCGTCACCCGCTCCGTCCGCGAGGGCGAGCTCCCACTGGAGGTCACGGTGACTGACGCGCCAACGCTCCCCGCAGTCGTCGAGGAGCGCCCGATCACGGACCGCCGCTTCGGCTCCACCAACCATGGGCCCGGGTTGACCTACGACCGCCTGTGGGACCTGTTGCGGTGGCAGGCGTGGAGCTACCGGCCCGCCGTGAGGCGGTGACAGGTGCGGCGGACGACCACGGCGTGTCCGCCTCACCCCCGGCC
>CAZIWQ010000434.1:0-5997 GCA_964542355.1 uncultured Armatimonadia bacterium | reverse complement strand
ACACCGTCGAGGGCCGGCACGGCCACGGTCGCCCCGGCCTCCGCCCCGGACAGGAGGACCCTCCCGTTCCGTCCCCTGGTGCGAACACTCACCGGAGCGCCCTGCAGCCCGCGGTTCGTAATCCCCACCAGGAGCTTCCCCTTCCCGGCAAACGCCCGGTGGAAGATGCCCGGCGGCCCGCTCACCGCCACCGCCTCGTCCGCCCGCCGGCCTTCCCAAACGATGTCCTGCGTCGCGGACAGCAGGCGGGCGAGCTCGGATAGCAGTGTGTAGTGGCGACCATCGAAGAAGGGGAGCATCCAGAAGTCCAGGCCCTTCACCCCCTGAGCCAGGTGCGTCTTCGCCTGCCAGCGCAGGTAGTCGGGATTGGTGTAGGAGTCCAGCACCCCGGCGCCGATGTTCAGGCAGGGCGCCAGCGGCACTCCCCAGGGGTTGTCCACGGTGGCCTCCACGCGGTTGAAGGCCCAGTCCAGGCCATAGGGTTGGCTCCACGTATCCTCCCCGTGCGGGTAAACCCCATTGGCCATGTTGGCGTAGTCCAGATGCGGCATGAACTCGCGCACGTCATAGCCGTAGTCGAGCTCCTCCTGGAGGCGCTGGTGGTAGACCGGCGCATGGGGCCCGGCGGCCTGGTGTTCGTACCGGGACATGGTGAACCAGGAGAACAGGCGCCCCTGCGGGTTGCCAGCCCTGACGGCCTCGCGGATGGCCTCGACATGCCGACCGCCGTTGTAGACATGGAACCGCAGCCAGGGGGTGTGTAGCTTGCCGCCCGGCTGCACGTTATCCGGCCACTTCACTGCGCCGGCCGGGAGCTTCTCGCGGTCGAGGAACGCCGTCCGGCACCGGGGACAGAAGCACTGGTGGTGGATGCCCTCGTGATCCAGGTCGAAGCCGTCCCAGCCTTCCTCCCGGAGGCGAGTGGTGATCGGGCCGAACACCTCCGCCCCGTGCTCGGCGGCGTAGGTTGGGCACCACTGGTACCGGGTGCGGCTGCGGTCACCGGGCACCGGTTTGCCGTCGGCGGCCTGGCATGCCTGGCTCAAGTCGCCGGTTGCGGTCGGATAGACGGTGGTGTCGTAGCTCCACATGCTGGCCAGACTGACCAGCATGCCGTGGGCACGCGCCTGAGCGATCTCGTCGGGGTACGACAACACAAGCCGCGACACGCCCACGGCGGCGAGTTGTGCATCTGTGCTGCGCCGGATCTCGGCCTCCAGGGGCTTCTCGGCCTCGGATACCGCCGGCTGCACCGTGCGGTACGCCCAGACGCCGAGCAGCGACCGCCGCGGTTGCTCAGCGACAGGAGGGGTTGGCAACACAGTGAGGGGAGCCTCAGTCAGTTCCCCCTCGCCGCCCTGGGACTGCGACTGCCAGTGCATGCGGTAGGCCCCGGGGGCCGCCTGGCAGCGCAGGTAGAGCACCAGCGGATGGCCGCCGAAGGCATGCCATTGCGTCTCGGGAGCCACGGCGGCAGGCTCCGGGAAGGTGAAGACATGGCGCGTCAGCGCCTGCCCGGCGCGCTCGTGCGGGGCGGACTCCACGCGGATGCGCTTGCTCCAGCCGTCAGCGTAGGGGAGATACACCCAGACCAGCTCAACACCCACCGGCAGCTCCAGAACCAGGCCCAGTTGCACCGCACCGGCGCTATCGTCGTTGCGGGTGTAGAAGCTGAGCTTGTGGAACGCTCCCTGGCAGAGGAACAGGCCTTTGCGTTCCTTGAGGTTGGGGGAGAAGTCCCACTTCAGTTTCTGCGGATCGTTGACCGCCACGCGGGGCGGGCTGAGCGGCAGGTTCGCGCGCTCACCGGCCACGACGGTTGCCACATCGCGGAGCAGGACCTCGTCGGCCGCAGCCACGTGGGTGATCCGCACCACGTTCTGTCCCGGCTGCGCGAGCTTCGAGAGGTCGAACAGGTACCCCAGCCCGCCGAGGTCGTCACGCCCCCCGGAGTCGAAGGCCGGCTGCGCGGGGAGGGCAAAGGCCTGCGGCGCATAGGTTTCGGTCCCGTGCACCCAGTACTCGTCAGGCTTGTTGAGCGCCTCTTGCGGCCCCAACGCCTGCCCGTTGATAGTGAAGCGCAGCACGCCGCCGGAGTGACTGAGCGCCCGGAACTTCAGCACGGCCTGCAGGTACAGGTACACCGGCTGCGGGTGGTCGGCTGCCAGGAGGAACCGGCCCTCGGTGGTGTGGGCAGAGGGGAGGCGCAGGGGGGCGCCGTGCGGCCCGGTGTTCAGGGCGCGCACGAGTGCCTCCTCAGCCCCCGGAGACGGGACAGCCAACAGGGCGCACAGCCAGGCGCAAACCAGCCAACCACGCGACATGGGTGGGCACCTCTCGACGTCGCTGTTCTCCGGCCCGTCTGCCGGGTCTCCGGGTGAACGTCATCCTCAGTTCAGGTCGAACACCGAAGCCTGACTGAGGTACCCCTGGTTGCAGACCTTGGCGTGCCCGTCCACGAAGGCGATGTTGGCCATGTCATTGTGCCGCAGGTTGGGGAAGTAGGCCCCGCTATTGTTGAGGACGTAGCCCATCGCATTGACGCGCGACCCGGGGTAGCAGTCGGGACAGTAGAGCGTACCGGCCGCCATGTTCGAGCACGCGGGGCCGTCCCCGAGCATGACGGTCTCGGCCGGCGACGCCACCTCTCCGAGCTTGGCGGTGGCGCCGCCGTAGGCCGACGCACCCGCTCGCAGCGTCAGGTAGTGGTAGTTCCAGCCGTAGGCCATCTGGGCCCCGCTCCAGGCGTTATCCGGGAGGGTGACTGAGGGGCAGCTATAGATCTGGGTGTTCTTGATGTAGGGCGTAATCGTCTGGGTCCAGTAGACGGGAGCCGTGGGCTTGTACGAGGCCGGGAGCATCTCGTCGTAGTCCTGGGCGTAGGCTAGCACGGCCAGGGCCAACTGCTTGACATTGCTCAGACAACTGCTCTGCCGGGCCTTCTCACGGGCCCTCGCGAATACCGGGAACAGGATGGCCGCGAGGATCGCGATGATCGCAATGACAACCAACAGCTCGATCAGGGTAAAGCCACGTCGCATGGTGATCATCCTCTCTGGAGTATGAACCGCTCATCCATTCTACCACGGCACGCGGCCCCGCGGAACTCAGGCATGGGCCGTTCGCCTCACGATCTCATCCTGCATCTGAGCCGACAACGCGGTGAAGAAGTCGCTGTAGCCACCAATGCGCACCAGCAGGTCGCGGTGGTTCTCGGGGTTCCTCCGCGCATCGAGGAGAGTCTCGGTGGAGACGCAGGTGACCTGAAGCTGCAGACCGCTCCGCGCGATCACGGTCTTGATGACAGCCTGCATGCTGCTGCGGGTCGCGTCCCCCAGCGGCTGGAAGCGGAAGTTGATGGCAACCCCGCCCATGAACGGGATCTGATCCCAGCAGGTTGAGGAGAGGATGGAGGCTGTCGGGCCGCTGGCATCGCGTCCCTGCACCGGGGAAGAGGCCGCGGCGAGCGCGGTATGCGCTTTCCTGCCGTCCGGAGTCGCCGGCGTCCGCGCCCCTTCACTCACATGCTGCAAGTAGGAGTACGCGCCCGGTATCGCCCTCGCGCCAAACAGGGTCACGATCCCCTCGCACGAGCGCAGTACCATCTCCGAGACCGCTCGCATGAGCCCGTCCGTCAGGGGCTCGTTGTTGCCGAAATGCGGGAGCCGGTTCACAATCCGCTTGCGTAGTGCCTCGCTGTCGGCGAAATCGTCCATGAGTATCTGGTAGAGCTCGCCCATCGTCAGCTCCTGCTCATCGAAGACCAGGACCTTCACGGCGGCGAGGGAGTCCACCAGGTTGGCCAGCCCGAGGAACGTCGGCATGATGAAGTTGTAGTTCGCGCCCCCCTCCTCAACGCTCTTCCCCAGTCGGAGGCAGTCATTCACGAGACACGAGGAGAGCAGGCTATCGAGGCCGTTGCGGGAGCGCTCCAACTGCCACAACTTCTGAGTGTGGACCTCAGACAGGACCTTCGCGCGCAGCGCCCGCTCATAGGTCGCCAGCAACTCGGCCGCGCCGCCACACTCCGCGTTGTCCCGCATGACATCCAGGAGGAGGCCTGGCGTGTTGATGGTGGGGCTGAAGACCCACGAGCCGGACTGGGCACACGGCGTGATCTCCACGCACGAGCTGTGTACGTAGTTGCGCGCATCGGGCTCCGGCAGCCCGAGGTCCATCAGTCCCCGGGTGATGGCCGCGTCGTTGAAGATCGCCGGGTGCGAGTAGCCCCGTGCCAGCATGTCCACCGCGAGCTCCAGCAGGTCATCGGGGGTCTCATCGTGCACGCACAGGCCAATGCTGGGGTAGGCCATGCGGGTGTGAGCGATGCTCTGCACGAACAGATAGGTCAGCTCATTGTGCACGGCTCGCCCCGCACTGTCGCGCCCACCGACCATGAACCCAACCGCTGACCCTTTCGGATGGTAGGTTGAGTAGAGCAGGCAGAAACAGTCGATCAGCTCCTGTGCGCCTTCCGGGGTCAGTCGGCCCGCCGCGACGTCGGCGCGGTACAGGTCAATCAGGAACTGGTCCGGGCGCCCCAACTGATAGTCGCCCCACAGCATGAAGGTGTAGCAGTGGATGCTCTGCAGGGCCTCGCGGAAGGTCCCGGCCGGGCCCGCCGGCACTCTCGTCAGGATGTCGGCGATCTCGCTCAGCTCGCGGGCCCGCTCCGGCGGCGCCTCTTGCGCCAGGGCCAGAGCGTGCTCGGCGTAGCGTCGCGCCAGTCCCAGGAGGGCGTCAAGCTCCAGCAGGCAGCCGCAGTAGAACTCGTCCTTCGCGAGGCTGTCGGGCAGTTGCGGGCTGAGGCCCTTGCGGCGTTGCTCGATCTCCGATACCAGTCCGTTGACCCCGATCTTGATGAGCTTGTCGTAGTCGAGGGCCATGTGGTCGTAGATGCCACGGGACTGAGGGAGCCATTGCCGGGCCGTCTCACCCAGCTCGGCGAGTCGCGCCTGTTCGCTCTCCGTCAGCGCGGACAGGTCCGGACAACCGACGATCAGCTCGTGGTCATTGATCACCACGGCCTCGTGATCGAGGCGGTAGACATGGCTGGCACTGCGGCGCAGGCGCGTCGTCGGCTGGCCTGCGGCCTGGATCCAGCCCTCGTAGAGCTGCAGCTCCCTCCGCGGTCCCCAGGTATGCTGTGGCAGCTCAGCCATCATCGGGCCCCGAAGGGTCTGTTCCCGTAGCTTCACGATCCTACTGGTAGGCTCGAGGGTGTCCATTGTCGTCTCCCTGGTGCGATGGCCGGGGCTCTCTGCGTCCGCAGCGCCTTGGCCGCCAGTATAGCCGAGAGCCCTAAGAAGACGCCACCCTCGGTTGAGGGTGGCGTCGATGTCTGGACTCGGTTACGGCCGGGCTCGCCTACAGCTTGTCCCACGGAGCTGCGACCGTGAACTGGGGTGTGCCCACCCGCAAGTCGTTGCGGTTGAGCCACTTGGCGTGCCCATCCGCGAACGCCATGTTGCCACCATCGTTGTGCACGGCAGCCGTGCGGTAGTAGTTGTTCTCCCACAGGATCGTGAACGTCCAGTTGCTCGTGACGACACTATCCGCCCACATGCTGGACTCGGCGGGGGTCTGGAGCTGGGCCATCTTGACGCCGTTGATGGACCGGTTGCTCCAACCGTATGACCCCTGCGGCCCGAAGACGGTGGGCGGCCAGGCAGGGGTCCCGTCCCAGTAGATCGCGAAGAGCCCCGAACTGGAAGGGCAGACCCAGATCTGCAGGTTCTTGAGGTACGGCTGGATGCGGGTCTGCGGGGTTACCATGGGAGAGCCGCCGTAGGACGGCAGGACCTCGTCATAGTCCTGCACGTACATCAGGGTCCCCAGGGCAATCTGCTTGAGGTTCGACAGACAGCTTGACTGCCTCGCCTTCTCTCTAGCCCGGGCGAAGACGGGAAACAGGATCGCGGCCAGAATGGCGATGATGGCGATGACCACTAGCAGCTCGATCAGCGTGAATCCACGACGCATGGTGGTATCCTCTCC
>CAZIWQ010000433.1:0-6008 GCA_964542355.1 uncultured Armatimonadia bacterium | reverse complement strand
TTGGGCTCCCTTCGCGAGATAGCCGGAGATGGTGCCCGTAACACCGCGGGTGGCCAGGTCGACGTAGTCTGTGCCGCGCAGACTCTGGGTCGGGGGCTGATAGCACACATAGCCCTTGAAGTCCTGGATCTGGAGGGGTCTGCATTCCGCTCCGGGAGTGCGCTTTGCCGCTTCGGTTGCCACCGTGCGGATGTCGTCACTGTTCGCGACCTTCTCGTGACCGCGGCCGCCCCAGGTGACGGTCACGCCGGCGGAAGCACTCGCGCCGAACCCAACCTCCCCGGCATGGGGATGGCGGACGGAGGCCTCTTTGCGGGTGAGCACCACCCCTCTCGCGTCCGCGGTGCCTGTCCAGATGCCGGGAGCGGAGGCGGTGAATGCCGCGGGCCTGACGACGAGGCTGGCCGTTCCCTCACCCACGATGTCGCCGACCTTGCTCTCGCGCGCTACAAGCCGGATGGTGCACTTGCCGCTGTCTCTCATGTTGCCCGAGGGGAACATCGAGAACTGCATCTGCACCGTCGCCGCGTGCGGGTCCTCCGACAGCACAAAGTCACTCCCGATCCATTCCAGGTACTTGGCCTTCGCGGCGATGTCGGCGGGCAGGTGAGCGGTGGCGGTGAAGATGTCCGTCGCCATGACCGCGCGCGGCAGCTCGATCGTGACCGTGCGATCCAGGTCGCGCACCCTCAGGGGCTGACGCGCGGTGGCGCGCTGCTCGTCACCCCCGGGACCCGTGGCCCACAGGTCCGCGCGCATCACATAGTCATTGGGCTCCGTCGGGGTGAACTCCACCCGCTGTCCGTTGCGCGTTCCCCCGATCAGCCCCTCGATGATCCAGGTCCAGTGGACGCCCGCGAGCTTGCTCACATCGCCGGCAGTCACGCTGGCGGAGAAGGTGAGCGGGGCCCCGATCTTGGCCTCCGTCGGGCCGGCGATCGACACCACGATGTGGCCGGCGTAGTGCCGCTTGATCTCGGCGACCAGGGTCTCGATCTCCTGCTGGAGCGGGCCGACCCGCTCCGCGACGGGATTGGTGACCCAGCGCACTGCTTCCGGATCGGTAACGGCCTCCGGCGTCTCCTGCGCGGCGCGGCTGAGCGACTCCACCAGCAGAATCTGCATGTGCAATCCGAGCAGCCGCCGCCAGGAGTTTGAGTCGAAGGGATCGGCGAGATCCGGGGGACCGCCCTTGCCCTGCTTGAACGCGGCGACGGCGCGGCTGTAGGCCTCCTGATGCTGCTGGAACACCTTGTCGAGACGCGCCTGGTCCCTGGCCTGCTCCCCGCTCAGGCCGAACAGGGCGCGTCCGGAGGGGGCCGGCAATCCGGCTTCCTCGCAGTGCTTCTTCACCAGGTTGAGCGTTGCGACGGCTTCCTGGTAGGTCTTGAGGCAGGCCTCCCACAGGCCGGCGACTTGCTCGATCCGGGTCAGGTCGGTCGTGGCGGAGGTCAGGAACAGGTTCCAGAGGCTGTCGATCTCCGCCCGGAGACGGGGCTTCAGCTTGCCCTCCATGCCGAGCTGCTTCTCCAGCTCAGCCAACTGCCCGTCACGCGCGCGGTAGCCGCCAACGTACTGCTGCATCGCGTCGAGCCGCTTGCGCAGGTGGCGCAAGGTGGCCTCGGTGAGTAGGTCGCGCTCGTTGAGGTAGCGGCGCAGGACGCGCGCGCCGACGCGGAACTCGGCCCGGCTCATGTCCGCGCCCTGCGCGCTGGCCTCGGCGTAGTTCCAGGTCTCTACTTTGTCCAGGTCCAGGTCGGGGAAGTAGCGCCGAGTGGCCTTCTCCCAGGTGCGCAGGCTCTCGCTGCTCGCCCACACGTGGCGGCGGGCGAAGTCGCGGATGGCCTCACTGAGCCTGCGTTCATACGCAGGGCGGTCCGCCCCGACATCGGGCACGACATCCCCGCGCGGACCGTACAGGTCGGTGAACGCGGCCGAGTGGACGACATCGATGAGGTGGGTCGCTGCGTTCGGCACGAACATGATCCCCGACACATCGAAGCTGCGGGTGAGGTCGTCCCCCGCGCCCTTGACGCGAAGTGCGGTCACGACGTTGGTGGCCACGCGCGCATCGAACATGGCGCGGATCAGCTCGCGGTCGGCTTGGAGATCGATCTGGCCGACAGTGAGCTCATAGGCCAGGTACGCGGCCAGTAGCGGGATGCCGACTTCCGGCGCCGCCACGACACCGACGAGCTCGAGGCCCGCCAGCCCCGCCGCCTTGCCGAAGCCCTGCCAGTCCACATCATAGCCCCCGGCCAGTGCATCGCAGGCCAGCACGCCCTGGATGCCCAGTCCGACCGCGGGCCAGGTCTCGATCAGTGCCGCGGCCATCGCATCCTCGATCTGCTGCTCCGGAATCGAGGGATCGTTGGCGATCTGGATCAGGCGGTAGGCGAGGATCGCGGTCGTGAACATGGCGTAGACCTTGATCGTTGTGCGCCAGTTGTGGGGCGCGGCCTTCGCGGCCCGCTCACCCAGGGCGGACGGCTTGAGGCCGGCCTTGCGCGCCTGCAGCACGGCCCGCATGCGGGCGATCTCACTGTCACGGAACCCGAGCTGCAGGAGCTCGATATCGCTACGCTGCAGCAGACGGGCGACGAGCTGCTCGAGCTCCTCGGTCACCGGCATCCCCGGAGCCCTGTTGCGGAACCGCATCAGGTCGGCGATGCAGTCGGCCAGCGGTCGTCCCGGGGGCGACATCGAGGCGATGGTTGCCAGGTCGCACAGGTCCTTGCGCAAGACCGCCAGAGCCTGCTCCATCTCGATCGTCAGCGCCCGGCCCTCTTCGAGAGCCTTGAGGGCCGTCTCTGCCGCTTCCCCGCTGACGCGGTTGCCGGCCCTGGCCAGGCCGATCAGCACGCGGGTGAGTGCCTGCGCCTCGAGCGCGGTCTTCTCGGCACCCTCGGCCATCAACTCAAGCAAGGCGCGGGCCTCCGCGGCGTACTGCATGGTTGCCGGCACCTCGCGCGCTAACTGCAGGAGGTACTCTTTCGGCAGTTGGGCCAGGCCGGCGAGTTGTTCATGGCCCATCAGGTAGTCGAGGATGCGGCCGAACTCGGCCTCAGTCAGCTTGCCGGCGAGCTTTGCCGCGTTGGCGGCACGCCAGTTGCGCACCAGGTCATCCACCATGCGCCGATAGCTGTAGCGGGTGACATCCCACAGGGCTTGCTCGCCGGTGCGGGCAAAGCTCTCCGCCGTGAACCCGAACTCCTCGAGCAGCTTCTGCACCGCCGCCTGGTTCTCCCGGGGGATCGCAGCCAGTCGCCGGGCACAGAAGTAGGCCCGCTTCTGCTCCTGGGTCAGTTGCGCGATGAACTTGTGGCCGGTCCCCCCCTCACACGCCCGCACGAGGCCCTTCGCCTGCTCCCGGGGGCCCAGTGCGGTGCGCTTCACCCACTCCTGGAGCTCCTTGGCTACGACCGGGAAGTCGAGACCGTTGCCGATGGTGGTGATCGACAGGCCCATCCTGCTGAGCAGCTCAGGGGAGAGCGCCGAGGCGGCCATGCCGGTGGACAGTTCGCCTCCCGGCCCGACCAGCCACGTCATCGACTTCCCCGGGGTCTTGAAGTAGTCGACAAGGAAGTTGCGGCCGGACTGCCCCGGGTACATCTCCGGGTGCACGGCCGCCCAGCTCTGCGCGCGCAAGTTGCCCAGGATGATCTCGTCGGCCGCCTCCGCCAGGACCTTCGCCCCGGCCGCTTCCCCCTGCTCCCCGGCCACCTGCAGGGCCTTGAAGAAGCTCGCGCCCAGCTTGTCATAGCCGAAGTCATCGAGGGTGGAGACGAAGATCTCGAACGGCTCCACCGCAAAGCGCGGGCCCTGGGGGAACAGTGTGGCACACACGTCCTCACCGGTGGCATTGAGGGACTGCTGGAGCTCCTCACCCAGTAGGCGGTTCAGCTCCATCGCCGCTTCGCGCCCGCCCTGTAGCGCGAGGTCCATGTCCCCGGCCGAGAGCTTCTCGACCCATGATCCGATGGCGATGAGCGCCTGCGGCCGCGCCGCCGCGCGGACGGTCCCCAGCCGCGCCAGGGCTCGGCGCAGGATCGTGTGGCGCACAGCCAGCGCCTTGTCCACCAGCGCCGGAGCCCGCTGACGCCACGCCCCCATCAGGGCATTGAACTCCTGAGGCTGCGACATCAGGAGCAACAGGTCACGCTCGGACACCTGTCCGCCAGTGGCCAGGAAGCGATCGAGGACCGCGGAGGAGGCCTGCGAGTAGTTCACAGCCTGGGCCGCGGCAGGGCCGGCCAGCGCAGCCAGAGCTACGAGCGCGACGGCGACACGCAGCACACCGCGGGCGAGCGGGCGCAGTCGTGAACAAGGGGGGACGCGCATTCCGCGAGCTCCTCTGCCGATGTGATGGTGAGCAGCGCCGGCGGGCGCGCTCCCGCGGGGAAGGCCCTGGCCCCATTGAGCGGCCCGCTCGTCTGCATGGCCACCTGGCCCCCACGACATTGATACTTCGCACTACCTGGCGAATTTCCTGCCGCGAGCATGCGGCGCGTGTGGTAAGATTGACTGACACGTGCGGCTGCATCACCCGACCGCGGAGGGGCCACGCCACCATGCCCCGTAACATCCTGCACCCCCGCTGGCATCGCATCCTGGTCGTGCTGGGCGTCGGAGCCCTCATCGTCGCGAATGCACTCGGCGAGCCCGACCCCCGCGTTAGCGAGGCCGTCGCCCGCGGAGATCAGGCCCTGCAACGCAGTGAGCTCGAGCAGGCGCTCGGGCACTTCAACCGAGCCCTGGAGCTGGATGCGGGGGCTGTCGCCGCGCTGGTCGGTCGCGGCAAGACCCAGCGTCTGCTGGAGCGCAGAGAGGCGGCGCTGGCCGATTTCACGCGCGCGATTGAGCTGGACCCGCGATGTGCGGCCGCCTACGCGGCGCGTGCTGACCTCGTCTACGGCCTCGGCCGCTACGAGGCAGCCTGTGGTGACTTCACCCAGGCGCTCACCATTGATCCGCAGTTGGCCGAGGCGTACCACGGCCGCGGGATTGCGCACTATGCGCTGCTCCACTACGAGACGGCCGTCGAGGACTTGACCCGAGCCGTGGAGCTAAAGCCGACCCTGCCCGGGGTGTTCGTCGATCGGGGCAACGCGTGGTACGCCCGGGGGGATCTGGAGCGCGCACTGGCCGACTACGACCGTGCAGTGATGGCGAGCCCCGAGGATACCAGCGCGCTGGAATGCCGCGGCAATACACACTACGCGCTGCGCCAGTGGGCCGAGGCCCTCGCCGACTATGACCGCGCGATTGCCCTCGACCCCGCCGCAGCCACCCCCTACCACGCTCGCGGCCTGACACGCTGTGCGCTACAGGAGTGGGATCGGGCCATCGCCGACCTCAACGCCGCCCTGGCGCGCGATCCGGAGAACGTGCGCGCCTACCTGCACCGCGGGGCCGCCTTCATGAACGGCAAGCAGGACTATACGCGCGCCATCGAGGACTTCGGCGAGGCCCTCAAGCGCGAGCCCGACCTCGGTGAAGCGCGCTTCCAGCGCGGGCTGGCGCTGTCCGAGGGCAAGCAGGACTTCGACGGTGCCATCGTGGACCTGGATCGGGCGATCGCGCTCAAGCCCGACCATCACGAGGCCATCTGGGCGCGCGGCACGGCGTGGGCCGGGAAGGGCGACCAGGAGCGCGCCATCGCCGACTTCACCCGGGCCATCGAGCTGGCGCCCACGCAGGCCAACTACTTCAACTCACGCGGCGCGGCCTTCCATGCCCGCAAGGACTACGACCGCGCCATCGCCGACTACGACCGCGCCGTCGCCCTCGATGCAAAGCTGGTCGAGGCCTACTACAACAAGGCGATGATCTGCGAGGCGACGAATCGCCGCGACGCTGCGCTCGAGGCCTACCAGCGGTTCGTCGCCACCGCCCCGGAAGGCTACGAAGGCCCGGTAGCAACCGCGAGAGAGCGGATCAAGGCACTGCAGCACTAGTGTCGCGTCACGCTTGACATGCCGCATAGACACTGGTGGGGTGCGACGGGT
>CAZIWQ010000432.1:0-6014 GCA_964542355.1 uncultured Armatimonadia bacterium | reverse complement strand
GCTTCTGGAAGACCGCGGAGGACTGCCCCGGCTACGGCTCGATCACCTATCACGACTTGCTCTTCTATGCGCTGGACTGCCCCGACTGGACCTGGCTGGAGAGTGGCAACCTGCGCCGGGCCGCCGACTATGGTCTGCAGATCATCAACAACCTGGGGGCCATCAGTGGCTTTGGCGATACCAGCGCCATGGCCGGGGCTGCCCACTGGCCGGCGCTCCTGCTCAAGGCCGCGTGGTACTACCGCGACGGGCGCTATCGCTACCTCTACGACCTGCTTCCCGACAAGGGGCTGTCGGCGGGCGAATACCTCTACACCAACTACCTGGACAACTCCGTCGCGCCCGTCGAGCCGGTGGACATGCTGGGGATCAAGGTGCAGCCGCTGGACCCCTGGATCTACGAGCACCCGAAAGAGGCGCTCAGCTCGGGCACGCCCGCAGACCGGCTCCTCGACGCCCAGCAGGTCCCGCCGGCCGACCGGTGCTTTGACAAGCTGTCCTTCCGCACGGGCTTCCGCCCGGACCAGCAGTACCTGCTGCTGGGCGGCATCTCACACGGCTACCACTCGCACCCCGATGGTAACGCCATCATCGGCTATACCGACAACGGCAAGTACATGCTGTTTGACAACGGCTACTTCGTGCCCGACACCATCGAGCACAACACGCTGGCCATCTACCGCGATGGGTTGTTCGCGCCCGTGCCGCGCTTCACCACACTCGAGCAGCGGTTCGACCGGGGGCCGCTGGGACTGAGCCAGACGATGGTCAGCGAGTACAACGGAGCCAACTGGCGGCGCAACCTCGTCTGGTCGAAGGAAAAGTGGTTCCTGTGCCTGGACGAGGTCGAGGCGACCGTTGCGGGGGACTTCGGGCTGACCTGCATCTGGCGCACGCTCGGCGACCTGACGCTGAGGGCCGACCGTGTCTGCGCCACGCAGCCGGGGGCGCGCTTCTCGCTGCTCAACGCCAGCGGCGCGCGCTTCCGCGTCACCGGCACCACGCCTCCGGCGCCCGACCGCAAGGCGATCATGCAGTCCGCCAACCAGCGCCTGGACGTCGGGCAGAAGGCCTGCTTCGTCAACCTGTTCTACTCGCCGGAGGGCAAGCCCGACTTCCCGTACGAGGTCGTGCAGGCCGGGCCGGCGGCGGCCCTCGTGCACGATGGCACCGACATTACGTATGCCGGCATGCGCAGCGCCGGGGGCGGTCTGCCCGCGGTCACGGCGGCCGTGTTCGCCATCCACTCGAACGGCTTCACCCTCGCCGGCGGCACCGAGCTGAGCTGGGAGGCGCCCTGGTTCGCCGCCGGGAAGCCGGTGGACATCACGGCCGACATGGCTGCCGGCCGGGCAACCGTGCACGCCCCCCAGCCCACGGTCGTCTCCCTCGCGGCGCAGGCCGGCGCGTGCACTCTCGACGGCGAGGCGACCGCGCCACAGCGGCAGGGCAACATGGCGGTCTTTGCCGTGCCGGCCGGCACGCATGAGCTCACCTTCCCCCCTGACGTCAAGGCCGCCGACCGGCCGCGCCTGCAGTTCCACTGGCAGCGCCTGCTGGCTGAGCATCAGGCCCGCATTGCCGCCCTCGCGCAGGCGGGCAATCAGGCACGCGGACTCACACGCCTGTGGGAGCGGGACTATGCCCTCAACACGAAGCGCCAGGTCTACCGCCCGGTGGGAGCCCCGGCCGAGTCGAGTGCCGCCGCCCCGGACCTCGCGCGACTGGGCAAGCCAGGCTGCTGGACCGCCGGCAGCCGCGACTGCAGCCCCCAGGCCGCCATGGACGGTGACCCGGAGACGTACAGTGCCGTCAGCAGCGGCTCGCCGCATGCCACCGAGCTGCCCAAGGACCTCGGCGTCGAGTGGCAGACCCCGCAGACGATCGGCCAGGTGCGTGTGACGCACTACAGCATGGCGTACGTCCCCGCGACCGACGGCCACGACCTCCAGGTGTGGGACGGCAGAGACTGGGTCTCGGTGAAGGACGAGGTCACCGGCACTGACACGCCGCAGTGGGTGCACACGTTCCCCCCGGTACCGACGACCCGGGTGCGGCTGCTGATCACGAAGTTCGCGCAGTCGCGCACGGCGATCCGCAGCTTCGAGGTCTTCGCCGTGCCAGTGGTGCCGGCCGAGGTGACGGTCCGCGAGCCACAGGCAGTGGCTGCGCTGAAGACCGCCGACCTGCCGGGCCAGGGGCAGACACTGGTCATCGTGGGCGTCGGCAAGACCGTGCGCGTTCTCGACGGGCACGGCACGCTCGTATGGGAGGTCGCGCTGCCCGCTCCCGTGCTCGACCTCGACACGTACGACCTCAACCGCGACGGCAAGCGCGAAGTGGTCGTCGGCGCAGGTAGCAGCCTGTACTGCTTCGACGCCCTCGGCAGCAAGCTGTGGGAGGCCGCATGCCCGCGGGACAAGTACCTGCCGGAGGTGGAGCCGGCGCCGGGACCCTTCCGCGTCATCAAGTGCGATGACACTAATGGCGACGGCTTCGGCGAGACCATCGCCGGCTCCGGCAACTGGTTCACCTATGGCTTCTCCCACGAGGGCAAGCTGCTGTGGGGGACGCTCAACTGGGCGCACCAGCCGACCTCGATTGCCACGGTCGACCTGGCCGGTGACGGCAAGCGGGCGGCACTGGTCGGCAACACCTACTGCTCGGCCAATCTCTTCTCGTGGGAAGGGAAGACGATTGGCGACGTGTCCGTCGGCTACCATGGTGCCGCGATGACCGTCGCGGCGGGTGACATGAATGGCGACGGGAAGCCGGAGCTGGTCGCCGGCTCCCGCATCGGCAGCGTCCACTGCAAGACCCATGGTGCGGAGGGGGGCTGGAGTCTGAATACCGGGGCGGAGATCACCGCGACCGTGCTCGCCGACCTCAACGCGGACACGCGTCCGGAGCTGCTGGTGGCGAGCCGCAACGGAACCGCGATGGCGCTCGATGCCACCGGCAAGGCCCTGTGGCGGCACACCTGCGATAGCCCGGTGCGGGGTCTCGCCATCGGCCGGCGCGGCGGCGACGTGATCGTCGCCGTGGGCACTGACGGCGGCGCCGTGATCGTCCTCAGCGCGCAGGGGGAGCGCCAGGCCATCTACCCGGTGGCCAGCGATGTCACGCGGATCGCGACAGGCGACCTCGATGGGGATGGAACGACGGAGATCGTGGCGGCGACCGCCGACGGCCGCGTGTATGCGCTGCAGATGCTGCGGTAGGCCGGGGGGGCATCCCCCGGCCCGGCTATCAGACGTTGCGCACGACCGTCCGAAAGGGTTCGGCGAAGGGCACCCCGGCGACTCGCCCCCAGTACTGATCGGTCATCCGCACCCGATCGAGGGGCAGCCGCTGGCTCCGATGGGCCTGCATCGCCGCGACCTTCAGCTCCTGGTAGGCGGTGATGTCGATCAGGACGTCGGGCGTGAGGAGCAGCACGTCCGAGGGGCTCTGCATCCGACACGTGAACCACAGCTCCCGCAGGTCAGCCTGGTGCCGGGCCCGCTGGAACGCGCTGTGCGCGAGGTGGGCGGCCGCGCAGTGCTCGGCGTTGCAGTTGCCCACGCTGTGGGTCATCACGATCTCGGGAGAGTACTCAATCAGAACCTGAGTCACGTCCTGGATGCAGTGCTCCAGGTACTGAGCCACGATCAGCGGCTCGCGGCCGGGAGTGGCTGCCACGTCGTAGCCCCCCGTGCCGAAGAACACCCTCCGCTCACCGTCGAAGTAGCTGTTCTCCTTGTAGTCGAGAAACACCACCTCCACGCCCAGCACCTGCGCGGCCGCCAGCGCCTCCCGATGCCGGATCTGTTGCGTCTCGGCGGGCCCGGTCGTGAAGTAGTCCTCGGTGGTGTCATCGACGAAGGCACCGCAGATGTTGTTGGTCATCATCACGGAGACTGCCCGATAGCCCATGTCAACGAATCGGCGCATGGTACCGGCCGCACGGATCTCCATGTCATCGGCATGGGCCCCCAGGAACATGACGGTCTTGTCCATCGTCGCCCTCCTCGGTGTCGGTGACTGGGGGTCCGGCCGAGAAGGCCACATCCGGCCGGCCCCCGAGACGTAGCGGCCGGCTGAGTGCCCCCAGAGGCATTCTGACGTGGCTTCGCGGCCTCGGAAGGGCTGTTCGGCCGCTCTCCCAGGTCTTCGACTGCGAGGCGGCCAATCCCTTCTGCGAGGAGGTCTCCGGCCGCCTGCGCGTCAGCGGGCGGCCCGGAACCGGCGAACGGCCAGGCGAACGGCGAACGGCCAGGCGAACGGCAGACGGCTCGGGGCTCTGCCCCGAACCCCGCCGGGGCCGGGGGCCCCGGACCCCGTTCTGCGGGCGAATTCCGCCGGGAGCTTCGCTTCCGCAGGCGGAATCCGCCCGGGTACCGCGAACGACGCAGTGGCAGTATGGATCGCGCAGCCTCGCGGGGAATGGGAGTGAGTGCCGGCAGGTCAGGCGGCTCCCAGGCGCGAATCTGCTCCCGCGAGGACGCAACGTGAGCGAGATGTAGACCCGCAACAAGGAGAGAACTCCCATGACCGTCACTCCCGCGCGCACCGCCTCGTGGCTGGTAATCCCGATCATCCTCGTCGTGACGGCCGGCCCCGTCACGGCCCAGATCGCCGTCCGGATGGCCGGCGACCAGTTGACCTGGCAGGTACCGGGCCAGGCCCTCGGAGCCGGGCAGCAGTGGCTGCAGGTGCGTGACCTGGCCACCGGCGACAGCTTCTCCCCCGTCCCGGTCAGCGCGACCGGGAGCGAGTTCGCGGGCAAGGTGGCGGACCTGAGCTTCGCGGGCGAGTGGAAGCCGCAGGGCGAGGCCATGGAGCTGACCTGCCGCGTCGTCGCCGATCCGCCCCGCGACCGGGCGATCATTGTGCGCGTCGCACTGCCCCTCGCGGCGCAGGGCTGGCGCTGGTGGGATGATATCGGCACGCCCCGCACGATCGAGGCCGGCAAGCACTATGACCGGCTCATCCGCTGGGGCGGCCTGCGCGAGGTCTCCGCCTATCCCTGCAGCGCGCTCAGCGGCCCGACGGTTGGTGTCTCCACCGCCGTGCCGCTGCACGAGCCGCAGGTGTTCCGCCTCGCGTACGACGCTACGCGGCAGGCGCTGGAGGCCGAGTTCGACCTCGGCCTCTCCCCGGATGCGAAGAAGTCGCCGTGCCGGGCGAGCTTCCGCCTGCTGGTCTACACCCACGACCCGCAGTGGGGCTTCCGCTCCGCGGTCGAGGGGTACTACCGGCTCTTCCCCGCCTATGAGACGCGGCGGGCCGGGGCCGGGGGCATCTGGCTCATCGGCCTCAAGCCCGGAGCCATGGCCTGCCCCTGGGACTGGGGCTTCCGTTTCGAGGAGCATGGCCTCGACCATGGCGGGTACAACGACGCCCATGACATCAAGACCTTCGTCTATACCGAATGCTGGGGCATCTACGAGGGGTTCGGGAACAAGCCGCCCCCCGATGGCAAGGACCGCTATGGCCGCAATGTCACTCTCTCCAAGCCGGCGGAGCTGAAGCAGTTCATCACCGACAAGCTACAGGAGCCGCCGGAGAAGAAATTCTGGGGGCCGGTGACGCGGCGCGAGGCGGCGCAGGCGGAGATCAACTCGGCGATCGAGGATCAGCAGGGCCAGTGGATCTGGAGCCACTACACCCAGACCTGGTCGCCCGGCAACTTCCTCGCCAACCTGTGCCTCAACCCCGATCCCGACCTCCCCCGGCCCAGCCGCAACTCGGTGACCTGGGACGGCGAGATCCTCCCTGCCTACCAACGGGTCAAGGGGGCCGGCGGTGACCTCGGCGGCGTGTACCTCGACAGCGTCTGCGGCTACGTCGGCTTCTACGACGAGAACTTCCGCCGCGACCACTGGCAGTACGCCGACACGCCGCTGGTCGCCAGCTACCGCGCCAAGGCGCCGACGCAACTGCACGCCTTCAGTTGCTTTGAGATCAGCCAGCAGATCGCCGAGCGGATGCGGGCCGAGGGGCGCTGTGTCATCGGCAACACCGGCCCGCCC
>CAZIWQ010000431.1:3393-6026 GCA_964542355.1 uncultured Armatimonadia bacterium | reverse complement strand
GCTGGCAGTGCTGGCTTAGCGCAGCGTGAGGAAGCGTCGCGCGGCGGCGACATCTGCAGGAACCTCACGGCGTTTGCCCGGCCCGCCGACCCGCGCCGCGAAGCGCTCCACGGTGAGACGATGGTCGACGCCGCCCTGGTGCTGTCCGCGTCCCAGATCGAGAACGCCGGCGTCGTCGTCACACGCGACTACCAGACCGCGGGACGGTGCGTTCAGGCTGACGGCAGGCAGATGGAGCAGGTCTTCCTGAACCTCTTCGTCAATGCCTGTCACGCCATGGCGCACGGCGGGGAGCTGACCGTCGCGACGAGGCACGTCCCGCGCCCGGGGACACCGGGTGACATTGCGGTCGTGGTCGCCGACACCGGCACGGGCATTCGGCCGGAACACCTGCCACACATCTTCGAGCCGTTCTTCACGACAAAGGGGCGGCTCGGCGAGCGTAACACCGCGGCGGGGAGCGGACTGGGGCTGTCGGTATCTCACGGGATCATCACGGCTCACGAGGGGACAATCACCGTCCGCAGCGCAGTCGGTGTTGGTGCGACGTTCGAGGTGGTGCTGCCCGCCTCCGACGCCCGGGCCACCGGCGCGGTTGCCGACGCACACGAGCACCGCGCGGGATCAGCCCCCACCGGCCGCGTCCCGGCGCGGGTTCTGGTGGCCGATGACGTCGAGCTGCTGGCAACCTGCATGAAGCGCCTTCTCACGAACACGGGGCATGAGGTCGACTGTGTGTACAGCACGCAGGAAGCCATCGCCGCGCTCGAGATCGGGCAGTACGATCTGGTGGTCACCGACCTCGTGATGCCCGGTGGCGGCGGGCAGCGAGTGATCGCGACCGCGATGTCACTCGCGGCGCCGGTGCCGGTGCTGGTCGTGACGGGAGACCGGGAGGCGGGGGATGAGCCGGATATCTTGGCGATGGGGGCGAGCGATGTGCTGTACAAACCGTTCGCCGGGGCCGAGCTGATCGAGGCTGTCGACGAGCTGCTCGCGCAGCGAGGCGGCTGAGGGGCTCTCGCCCGGGGGGAGGGGTCTCGCCGGCGTCTGGCGAAAGGGGCGGGCGCTCACCGCACGACGATGCGCTTGCGACGGTCCGGGGCGGAGAGCCGCTGTGCACTCGCACCCATCGCACCCACCGGAGGACGAGTAGAAGCATGACGCCTGAACCTGCCGACAAGTTGCCCGAGGTCACTGTCGACGACGTGGCTGCCGGTGTCCGCAGCATCGGGGTCGCACCCGGCGACATCGTGATGTTCCATAGCTCGCTCAAGAGCATGGGGCATGTCGTCGGCGGCCCCAACGCCGTCATCGATGGCTTCCTGCAGGCCGTCGGCCCGGAGGGCACCGTCGCCGTCCCCACGCTCTGGTGGAACGGCACGCAGGACATCAGCGAGTGGGACTACGACAACTCGCCGTCGTACCCCGGCCTCATCACGGAGACGCTGCGCCGGCGTCCCGACAGCATCCGCAGCAACAACCCCACCCACTCGGTCTCGGCGATCGGCAAGCGCGCGGCCGAGCTGACCGCCGACCATGGGAAGTGGGGGCTACGACCGTGCCTGTTCGGCGACGCCGCCTTCGCCGCGGCCAGCCCGTGGGAACGCTTCTACCTGTGGGATGCGCACTACTCGTTCCTGGGTGTGGACTTCACCTACAACACCATGGCCCACTACTGCCAGTGTGTGCTCCTCGAGTGGGCCCTGCAGCAGGCGCCGTCGGACCGGCGCGCCGACCTGGAAGCGCGCATCTCCCGCTGGGACGCGATCGTCGAGTACTACCGTGAGGCGCAGGCGGGGTCGGGGCGCACGGTGACGTTCATGTGGCCCGGCTTCAGCTTCAAGGCGATGGGGGAGCACCTGGCGGACCTCG
Organism: uncultured Armatimonadia bacterium; assembly: GCA_964542355.1. Taxonomy (GTDB): domain Bacteria; phylum Armatimonadota; class Zipacnadia; order Zipacnadales; family JABUFB01; genus CAZIWQ01. The sequence goes on along the minus strand of CAZIWQ010000431.1, from coordinate 4,151 downwards.
GCCTCGTCCGCTTCGGCACCATCGGCGCCGCCACGATCCGGGGGATCCGCACCCGGGAGATGGTCGACACCATCCTGGCCACGCTGAAGGCGGAGCCGGACAAGTGGCTGGCCGAGAGCTTCCTGCCCTGGTGGCATGAGGCGGTGGGGCAGTGACGGCACGGCAAGGGGAGAGGGGTGTGGGGTGTGCGGTGTGGGAACGGCGAGAAACGGCCACCGGCGTCTCGCTGGCGACAGCATCTGAGCTGATCGGCCTGCTCGACGGTCTGCGGGAGCGCATCTACGCCGGCGACGACAGCCACTGCTTCGTCGAGCGGCAGCGCGTGCTTGGCCGGCTCGCCCCCACCCTCGACGCGATCCCCCCGCAGGAGCGCTATGCCACCATCCTGGAGGCGCTCCTGGGCGAAGTGTCCACGCCCATCGAGGCTCACGACGTGATCCTCGGGAGAGTGGTGGAGGGTCCGCTACCGCCCGCGAGCGAGTACCTGCCGAACCTGCCGGGCTGCAGCTCCGGCGGCCATCTGACCCCTGACTACCCGGCCCTGCTCGACAGAGGCCTCGTCGCCATTGCACAGGAGGCCCGGGAGACGGCACAGTGCCTCGGGTCTGAAGAGGCACAGTGGTTCGCCGCGAGTGTGTCCCGCTGCTGCGACGCCGTCGTCGCCTTCGCCCGTCGCTACGCCGACGCCGCGCGGCGCTGTGCACAGACCTGCAGTGGGCCGCAAGGGGAGCGTCTCATGCGGGCAGCGACCGCCCTCG
>CAZIWQ010000431.1:0-3383 GCA_964542355.1 uncultured Armatimonadia bacterium | reverse complement strand
AGGGCATCTGGATCGTCCATCTCGTCCTGAGCTGCTACGTCGGCGCCCGCGACTTCGCCTTCGGCCGCAGCGATCGGTACCTGCTGCCCCTGTACGAGCAGGGCCTGGCGGATGGCAGTCTCAGCCGCGACCTCGCCCGCGCCTACCTCGCCCACTTCCTGCTCAAGACCAAGGAGATCACGGGGACGGCGACGGACAACTACCAGCCCAAGCCGGTGCCTTCTCGCGCCTCGAACCAGTACGTGGTCATCGGCGGGTGCGCCCCCGACGGTCAGGACGAGTCGAGCGAGCTGAGCACACTGGTGCTCGAGGCCGCGTGCCTGGCGAACGTGCCGCAGCCGGGCATCAACGTCCGCCTCCATCGCGGCACGTGCGACGCCCTGAAGCGCGCGGCACAGGCCGCCCTCCCCACGTGTCACAGCCAGGTCCAGTTCTGGAACGACGAGCGCATGATCCCGTCACTGTGCAGCTTCGGGATCCCCGCGGAGGAGGCCTTCGGCTATGCCCTCTCCGCCTGCAACCGCGCCAACCTCCCCGGGGTGTTCGACTTCGCCGCGGGCGACGCGTTCCACAACATGGCCCACTGGCTCCTGATGGCCCTGGGCGCAGGGCACGATCCGGTAACCGGCGACGAGACCGTTGCCGGGATCGCTCCACCGGAGGAGTTCTGCCGGTTCGAGGAGGTCGTGGCCGCGTTCGGAGCCGTCGCACGGGAGCTGGTTGCGCGCTCGGTCGCGGAGCGCGACGGATGGCTGCAGCCCGACCCGCGCGCGTTTCACCTGGAGTCGGTGCTGCTGCAGGACTGTGTCGCGCGGGCCCGTGACCTGTCCAACGACGGGCTGCGCTATCGGGCGCAGTACCACTACTTCGGCGGAGTGGCGACCACGGCCAACTCGCTCGCCGCCATCCGTCGGCTGGTGTTCGAGCAGCGGCGCTTCTCGCTGCCGGAGCTCCTGAGCATCGTCGCTTCCGGATTCGTCCGCCATGAGGACTTGCGTCAAGAGATCGTGGGGAGCTTCCCCAAGTTCGGGAACGATGACGAGACCGTGGATCTGCTGGCGCGTGAGGTCTGCGACCTGGCGCTGGATGCGCTGGCGGCGGCCCCCAACCCGCACGGGCGCTTCCTGCTGCCCTCGATCTACTCGCTCTACCGCCACATTCCCTGGGGGCAGGCGCTTCCCGCCACCCCCGACGGTCGGGTCAAGGGGGAGCCGATCAGTGAGAACCAGTCGCCGACCCATGGCACCGACCGGCAGGGCGTGACGGCGCTCCTCAAGAGCGTGGCCCGCCTGCCGCTGGAGCGCACCCCGGCCGGAGGCCTCAACGTCAAGCTCGCCTTCAAGCCCGAGCCGGCCACGGTGCTGCGCCTCACCGAGAGCTTCTTCGCGCTGGGCGGGGTGCATGTCGGCTATACGTTTGTGGACCGCCAGACGCTGCTTGCGGCCCGGGCGAACCCGGCGGAGTTCCGCAGCCTGTGTGTGCGCATCACCGGTTTCAGCGAGTACTTTGTGTCGCTCTCCCCCGAAGGCCAGGCCGACGTCATCGCCCGCACGGAGCACTAAGCAGGGCCGCGCCAGCGACCTGCAGGGGACCGTGCCCCCGCGCGCAGAAATCCCCCCAACGTTCTTCTTCCCATGAGCCACAGTATGGGTGACATGCGTGTCAGACGAGGTGCCGCCGGCGCCGGCCGCCGACGCACCAGGGAGTGATTGTCGATGAGCTTGAGGCTGGGTGCGCGAGCACCTGATCAGTCACGCGAAGGCCCCCTGCAGCGGGGTGAGGCGGCCGCCTGGGACGAGCTGGTGAAGCGTGAGCACGGACGACTGTTCAACCTGCACCTGCGCCTCACCGGCGACCGCGAAGCCGCCGCCGACCTCACCCAGGAGACCTTCGTCGCCGCGTACCAGGGCGTCACTGGCTACGCCGGACGGGCGGCCTTCGAGGCCTGGCTCTATGGCGTGGCGCTGAACTGCCACCGCAACTGGCGCCGCCGGCAGGGGCTGGCGGAGGTGGCCGAGGAGCCGGCGGAGGACCTGCCTGACCCGGCACCCACCGCCGCACAGGTCGCCATGCTCCACGAGCGCAGCGCAGTGGTTGTGCGGGCGGTCCAGCGCCTGCCGGAGAGCTATCGGCGCGCGGTGGCGCTGCGCTACTTCGCCGGTGTGCCGGCGGTGGAGATCGCGCGCGAGGAGGGTGTGGATGCGGGAACCGTGCGCTGGCGGCTGCACCACGCCCTGCAACGGCTGTGGGTCATGCTGCAGCCCGAGCTTGGGAAGGAGGAGGCGCAATGACCGACAAACCCGACAACGGCGTCGAGACGCCGCTGGATGATGTGCTGAGGAACCTGCCAGATGAGCTCCCCCCGCCGGACCTGGAGGAACGCTGCGTGGCTGCGCTCCGCGAGGCGGGTGCGACGCGCCCGACCGCGACGCGGCCGGTGTGGTATGGGCTGGTGCGTGACGCCGCCGCCGTGGCCGCGGCGCTCCTCGTTGTGCTGGTGGTGGGGACGACGGTGATGATGTTGTCTCCGGCGAAGCGTGCCGCCGAACCGCCCATGGGCCCGGGGGCCGACGTCGCCGGGCCTTCCACCCCTGCCAGCCCTGTGCCGGATGGTGCGGCCGCCGGGGCGCGGTCTTCAGAGGGGGAGGGCGCCGGAGCGTCGGCCCCGGCCGACATGGCTGCCGTGCCCGCGGTGCCGGGGGCCTCGCCCGTGTACCATGATGGGCCCCCCGTCCAGAGACCGGGAGTCCCGCCCGCGGGGCCTGCTGGAGAGGCGGGGCCGCAAGGCGCCTCACCGAGACAACCGAAGGCCGCTCAGGGCACCTACGGACGCGAATCGTTCAGCACCTACGGTGGAGGGGAAGCGGCACCCAAGCGCAAGGCCGGGGCCTGGCGCACCGACCGGGCTGTCGGGGCCACGGCGCTCGAGCCGGAGGGCCCGGCAAAGCCCTGGCGGGATGCGTCCGGTGACCGCCAGAAGATCATCCACAAGCAGATGGAGATCGAGGTGCCCCACGTCGATGAGGCGTATGACCGCGCAACCGCGGTGATCGAGAAGTCGGGCGGCTACGTCGACAGCGAGGACATGCGCCTGCAGGAGAACGGACGCAGTCGAGCCCACCTGCTCGCACGGGTGCCCGTGGACCGGCTGGCAGGGGTGGTGGCCGAGCTGCGCGAACTGGGAAAGGTGACCATGCTCGTGGGGGACAGCCAGGACCGCACGAAGGAATACTACGGTCGGGGGGACGAGGTCCGCGAGCTCGGCGGGGAGGAGGAAGACCTCGTCAAGCGCTATGAGGCGGAGCCCGACCCCGTGGCCAAGCGGGCCCTCTACGAGCGTATCCGCGAGCTGCGTGCAACCAACGCTGAGAACAAGGATGCTC
>CAZIWQ010000430.1:0-6032 GCA_964542355.1 uncultured Armatimonadia bacterium | reverse complement strand
CGTCTCGCTCGACAAGACCCGCCGACCGGGACGGTCGGCCTACGCGTCTGCCGCGCGGCTTGCGCCAGCGCGTATGAGGAGGTCGCTCCGCGCCCACCGGCGAAGTCGCCGCGTGCTGCCGGCAACGCCATCGCGGCGCTTGCCGGCCGCACCCCGTCGCAACTTGCCACCATGCCATCGGAGGTGTCGTCAGTGAAACCGGTACGCACTGCCCTCGTCGGTGTCGGAGGGATCGGCGGCTATCACCGCCAGATCATCCACGCGCTCGAGAGCTACGAGCTCGTCGCCGCCGCAGAACGCTATCAGGAGAAGCAGGCCGAGCCCATCGCCGAGGTCAAGTCATGGGGAGTGCCCGTCTACGAGGACATCTGGCAGATGCTCGACGACATCGATGTCGAGGCGATCACGGTTGCCACCCCCCACCACTTCCATGCCGAATACACACTGGGGAGCCTGGAGCGGGGGCTGCATGTGTTGTGCGAGAAGCCGGTCACAGTATGTGTCCAGGATGCCTACCGCGAGGTCGAGTTGGCCCGAGAGAAGGGCCTGTTCGTCGGTGTCGACTTCCAGTACACCGGCTATCCGCATTCCAGCAAGCTCAAGCAGCTCATCATGAACGGCGACCTGGGGGAGCTGCGCGAGATCGTCGGGATCATGGCCTGGAAGCGCACCGACGAGTACTATAGCCGCTCGCACTGGGCCGGCAAGCGCTTCGTCGAGGGGCGCGCCTGCTTTGACGGGGTGCTGATGAACCAGGCCGTCCACCTGCTCAACAGCGCCCTGCAGATGGGCACCCGCGAGGACGAGCACGCCGCCCCCCGCGAGATGCAGGCCGAGATGTACACGGTGCACGACAACGTGGAGGCCGAAGACCTGGCATGCCTGCGCGCCAATCTCGGCGAGGCAACCCTGAACCTGTATGCCACCACCTGCAACATGCACGAGCCCGAGCGCACGACCCTCGAGATCATCGGCACCAAGGGGGTCGCCAACTGGGACACCTCGCGAGTGACGGTCAAGCTCGACGGCCGCGATGAGATCGTGTTCGAGGAGCCGTGTGACCGCGATGAGATCCACAAGAACTTCATCGCGTGCATTCGGGGCGAGGCGACGCGGCTGAATGCCCCGGTCGACCGCGCCCTGAAGGCCACCCTGGCGATCAATGGCGCCTACACCAGTGCGGGCCGCATCGAGAAGATCGGCTGGAACGCAATGGATGACATCAAGTCGTTCATCGACGAGGCCGCGGCGCAGCGCAAGCTGTTCAGCGAGATGGGTGCCGCGTGGGCGTACGCCGGCCGGAAGATCGACATGACAGGCTACCGGTCGTTCGACGGACAGCTCGGCTGATTGAGGGGTCCGGCCGGCCCCCGAGGCCGGATGGCCGGCCGGGCGCCCCCCCAGACCCGTTCTGACGTAACTTCGCGGCCGGGGAACGGCTTGCCGGCCGCTCATCCACGGAGCCCCCGCATGCTGCGACGATCGGCGTTTCTCCTGGCCCTCCTGCTGCCAACGCTCGCACTGGCTCACTGGCGCGATCACCCCGAGCTCCCCGACTGGGCCCAGCGGGGCAAGCTGCGCTGGTGCCTGCACTATGCCCGGGCCGACCGCAAGCTCGTGGACCTGTTCCTGCAGGCCAACCAGACCCTGGTGCACGGGGGCTACTTCGATTCGCCGGAGACCGCCGAGTACGCACGCCAACACGGCCTGCGCTACATGCCATACGTCTGCAGTCGGACGACGACAGTGTCGGAGATCGCGAAGAACCCGCAGCTCAAGGACGCACTGGTGCTGAAGGCCGATGGGACCGAGATACTGGCCTACAACAACCCGGCGCGCCGCTATGGGTCGTTGTTTGCACCCGCATGGCCCGAGTTCGTGCGCGAGCGCACCCGCAAGCTGTGGGACCATGCCGACGTCGCCGCGATCTTCTACGACAACGCCTTCTGGGCGGCGGATGACCACCACCCGGCGACGGTCGCGGCGTGGCGGCAGTGGGCGACGGCGCGAGGGATTGACCCGGGCGCCGACCTCCCCTCGGTGAGCAACCACCCCCTCTCCGCGGCGGCGCGGCTGTTCACCGCCGAGAGCCTGACTGACTACCACCGAATGCTGCAGCAGTTCGACCGCACGCACCAGCCCCCCCTGCTCAACTGCCCGAACCTGGGCAGCGCCGCCGGAGGGATGGCGGCGATCGAGGCCGGAGCCGTCGACCTCGTGTTCTATGAGACGGCAACCCACCCGCCGTTCGAGAACAACTTCTATCGCTACAAGGTCGGCCTGGCGGCCTCGCACGGGCGCCCGACGGGCATCCTGGCGTATCTCCCCGAGCGCATCGGCAGTGAGCGCGGACGCCGCACATGGGAAGAGGGCATGCACGCCTTCTTCTTCCCCTCATCACCAATCGCCGAGGAGTTCGCGCTGGCGGCGGCTGAGGCGGCCGCCACCGACGGCAGCTACATCCCCTGCTACAACCTGTTCCCGTCGCTACCCATCACGGACATGAGCGATCCCTTCAACCAGCGCATCTACGCCGAGCTGAAGCGCTCGTACGGCTTTCTCACGGCCAACGAGGCGCTGTACGCCGCGTCGGAGCCGGCCGCCGAGGTCGCGATCTTCCACTCGACGCTCGCGCAGATGCACAGCTACCGCCTCCAGAACGGGCAGGCGCTGTCGGAGGCGCTGCTGGCGGCCGGGATTGCCCATGAGGTCGTGGTCGCGAGTGACCTGCGCGAGAGCACCCTCGGCTCCGTGCGGACGCTGCTCGTGCCCAATGCGGTCTATCTCGACGAGCCGACGGCCGCGGGCCTGGTGCGGTTCGTCGAGGGCGGCGGCCGCGCCATCATCACGGGTCAGTATGGCACGACCGATCCCGCGGGGCGTGCGTTCCAGTCGCCTGCGGTGCAGACGGTGCAGGAGCGGCTGCGGCTGGTCGCCGGGCCGATCCAGCAATGGACGCTGCACGGGATGGAGCCGGAGGGGCCGACCGCCATCCGCGTGACCGCCGCTGGGGGCAGCGCCGCCCTCCGGTTCGCTGGCGTGCCGGGCGAGTATGTCGCCTACCTGACGCTCACTGATGAGAGCGACGGCACCTCCACGTTCCGCTTCGTCGCCGCCGGCACGACCGTCTCCACGGGAAGGCTGGATGCCGAGGACGACAAGCCCCACCTGTTCAAGACCCCGGCGTTCACCGTGGCCCCCGGCGACGTGCTGGAGCTCCGGGTCGACGCTGATGCGGGCGAGCGGGGGCGGGTGCAGTCGGTGCTCCTGGTGGGGGCGCAGGCGCAGCACGGAGCGGCCCTGGGCACGGGGACCGTCAGTTACCGGCCGCAGGGGCTCGAGACACTGGCCCCGGGGGAGCTCGTCGACCTGGTGCGGCCCCGCGCACGGCTGCTCACTCCCGGTAAGGTATCCGTGAACCGCATGCAGACGCCCGATGGCACACTACAGCAGGTGCACCTCGTCAACTACGACTTCCGCTACGAGGTCGCACACCCCGGCCGCTATGCCAGCGATGACGGCACCGCCGAGGCGCGGACGTACTTCGGGCGCCCCACCACAGTGCTGCGCAAGCGCGTGCCCGTTGCCGACCCGCGGCAGGTGGTCGACCCGGTGCTGCAGATCCGCGGCAATGCCACCGCGGAGACCACGGCCGAGCTCGTGGTGACGATCAATGGCAAGCCGGCCGGCAAGGTGCCGCCCTCGCAGATGACTCGCACCTCATCGATCGAGATGCCGCTGGACCCGGCGCTGCTGCAGACAGACAACCTGATCGAGCTGCGCGTCGCGGGCGAGGTCAACGGTCTCGACAAGTGGATCCAGGTCAGCATCGACACCGACACCCACGCGGGCAACTCCGAGTTCAGCACGGATGGCGGGAAGACGTTCAGTCCTGCGGACCTGTCGCCCGATCTCCGGGCGCAGACGGGCGAGTACATGATCCGCCTCGTCGACCAGGATCCCGGCGGGGAGCGCAAGTCTGACAGCAACCTGCTGGTGAACGGCGGCATGGAGCGCGTCGTCATCCCGCATAGTGAGACGAAGCTGACGGTGGCCCCGGCGACGGACCTGCAGGTGCAGATGCCCTGGCCGGTACAGACCGGGCTACTGGTCTCGCCGGAGCGCCCGCCCGAGTGGGTCAGCGGCAAGACCGCGGGCGAGCAGACAATCTATGCGGTGCCGCGAGTGGACATCTACAGCGTCCTGCTTCTGGGCGCTTCCCGACAGGCCCTGCAGACCACGTATGACGCCCAGATGCGCTGGGGCGGGTGGAAGCTGGACGCAGTCACGGCCCCGCCGCGCGCCGTGCTGACCGGCTGGGAGCGCTGGGGCGAGGGCTTCTCCAGCGATGAGACCACGAGTCACGGGGGCAGGCGCTCGATCCGGTGTGAGAATGCGGCGGCGAGTGACCTGCGCGGCGCCTGGCAGAGCCTCGACTTCAGCGCACCGCAGCAGCAGACGTACACACTCACGGCGTGGAGCCGCGCCGAGGGGGTCGCCGGCCCGCGCCACCCGGACTACTCATTGTACGTGGACGCCAACTGCGTGGACGGGACGGTGTACAACGGCCACGCGACACCGTTCGAGACCGGCACTCACGACTGGCAGCAGGTGAAGCTGGAGCTCACGCCCCCGGCGCCGCTGCGGGCGATGAAGGTGTATGTGCTGTTCCGCAAGAAGACCGGGCGGGTCTGGTTCGACGACGTGCAGATGCAGGCCACTCCGGCGCCGCAAGCGCCCTGACCGCGCGATGTGTGACCCCGATGGGAGGGATGGGAGTGAGTGCGCTGAGCGTGCGCCATTCAAGGGTGGGAGTCCTCGGCTGCGTCGTGACGGTGCTGGTCGCGGGGAGCGGGCTGTGCCAGCCCGGTGAGACGAAGGTCACCATCGTCACCACGGGCCCCCTCAGGTACGTCGTGAGCCAACAGGGCTCGCCCGTGCGGGATCAGGCGGAGCTGCCGGGCGGCGAGGCCAGCCTGGAGCCGGTGGCCGCCACGACGGAGCCGGGCGGCTCGTATCTCGCCTACGACGTGACCCTCCTCGACCTGGCCAAGCCGCGCGGCGCGCTCGACGCGGTCCGCGAAGGCACCCCGATCGTCCTGACACCGGCACGGTTGGCGGCGTTGCGGCGACGTCACGCCGCCGCGCTGACGGGCGACCTCGCTGAGCCGGCGTGGAGCGACCTGGTGGCCGACCTCGTCGGCCGCCCGGTTGCCGCCACTGTGCGCGCCGCGCCGGGTGGCCCCGAGCAGGAGCAGGTGTGGGACCTCCCGCAACGACGCCTCGTATGGGAGCTTGTCAAGCAGGCCGCGGCGCCCCAGTTGTTCCTCGACTTCGACGGCGCTGACCAGGCGCGCGTGTGGGGCGTCCTGAGCGGTAGGCCGGCCGTCCCCGCCAGCGGCGCACGAATGCCCGAGACGAGTCCCCGGCGGGAACTGCTCGCGGCATCCAGCGGGATCCAGGGCGTGGTGCTGGTGCGAGACGAAGACGGCCACCTCGTCGCGCCCGAGTGGTCAGTGGGCGTCGTCATCACCGGCACTCCCGGCGGCCAGCGGAAGTCGTGGACGGTCATGACGGACTCCACCGGCTACTTCTGCTGGCCACTGCCGCAGAACGCGGGTGCCCCCGGCAAGCTTGGCATCGGGATCCCGGGGACCGGCCAGATCGCGGAGGTGTCGCCCACCGCGGACTCCTGGAGCAATGTCGTCATCATCTCCGACGGCCCGCTGACGGAGGGGGTGCCGGGTGAGAAGGGGCTCGAGCGGGGTCGCCGGGGTGCGGACGATGCCGTAAGCATCGTGTCCGCGCTAACGGGCCTGTTGGCGGGCACCGGTGCCGACAAGCTGATCCCCCAGCTCAGCAATATCGGTCTCCCTCTGCAGACGGGCGCGATGTGGAGCCCGCACCGATCGGTGAGGGCCTACTATGGGGTCGAACGCACGCTGGCACCGACCTCCTATGACCGCTCCCTCCGGCCACTGGGGCCGGCGAACGTAGTCATCGAGTTCTGGCGGTACCCGTTGGTCCGCCAA
>CAZIWQ010000429.1:0-6066 GCA_964542355.1 uncultured Armatimonadia bacterium | reverse complement strand
CGGCGCGACTGCGCCGCCGCCGAGATGCCGTTCTCCTCTCGGCTCCCGCCACGAGGCGGACTCATAGTATCATGCTTACCACGGCACTAGTCAGCATCGGAGGCCCGGACATGCACACCATTCGCATCGGAGTGACCGGCATCGGCTACATGGGCCAGCTCGAAGCCCGTGTCGGCAATGCCATGGCGGGGTTTGAGGTCGTCGGGCTGCACAACCGCTCCCCCGAGAAGGCGGAGACGCTCGCCGCCGAGCTCGCCTGCCACGCCTACCCGACCCTCGACGCGCTGGTCGCGCACGAGGGGCTGGAGGCGCTGGTGATCGCCACCCCCAACAACGCTCACCTGGAGCCGGTGCTGACGGCGGCCCGGCGGGGGCTGCACATCTTCCTCGAGAAGCCGATGGGCCTCCACGTCGGGGAGTGCCAGGCGATGGCCCATGCTGCCCGCGAGGCCGGCGTGACCCTGTTCATGGGGCACCCGCAGCGCTTCATGGACGGGGTGCGCCGCGCCCGGCAAGTCGTGCGCGAGGGATTGATCGGGCGGCCCGCCGCCCTGCGCGTCGAGCGCGTGTTCTGGGTGGACACCCATCACAGTGCCCCGGGCTGGAAGACCCGGAAGAGCCAGTCCGGTGGCCACCTGTTCCACCACATGCATGAGATTGACTCCGCCCGCTGGATCCTGGGTGATGTGGCATGTGTCCATGGGCAGATGGCCAACCTGGCGCATTCGGACGGCGGTCCGGAGGCGGAAGACGATGTCGTCCAGCTTGCCGTGCGCTACACCGGGGGCACGCTCGGGACGTTCGAGCTCGGCTCCGCCTACCGCCGGCGCAGCCATCTCATGCGCATCCATGGCAGCGAGGGCACGGTGACGGTCGACTGGCAGGCGGAAGGGGGCGGTGCGGTCGTGGTCGAGACCGCCGCGGGCGATGCCACGCACCCGATGTACGATGACCCCGCGTGCCAGCAGTCGGCCGCGGAGGTCTATGCGGCGATGCCCCGGGGTGTCGTGCACGGCAGCGACAAGTGGGGTGCTCCCCTGTTCCTGCGGCGGCTCGTCGAGCGTGAGATGGAGTGCTTCCACCGCGTCGTGACCACCGGTGAGATCGACGATGACCTGCGCGGCCTCATCGGGGAGGACGGGATCCGGAGCGTGGAGATCGGTCAGGCGGCATGCCTGAGCAACGCGGAGGGGAGGGTCGTGGAGTTGCCGCTGCCGGTTGCGGGTCGGTGACGGCGACCGGTACGCCCGACACTCCTGTCGGGCGACCTCGGTTGGTCGTCCGCCACGGCGACCTCACCCCCCGGCCCCCTCTCCGTTCCGGCGAGGGGGTGTCTGGGAGTGGGTGCCGGGTGTCGTTCGCCGTGGCTTGCGCGCACAGGACAAGGCATTGGGCGCGCCACGTATCTTGCGAACCGGGCGCCATCGCGGCCGCTGCCGTTCACCCCTCTCCGGAACGGAGAGGGGCTGGGGGTGAGGCCGACATGCCGTTGCCGTACTCTGCCTTCCCGGCAGGGCCGGCCGGCCCCGACGGCGAAATGAGGCTCACCTTCCGGAGGTATGCGTTGACCAGTCACTCACAGACACCCGCGGGCAACCAGGACGAGTTGGTGTGGACGGTGTGGCCGGCCGGGCAGCGGCCCCATGCCGCGGCGGCGGTCGTCGCACTGATCCTCGGCGTCTCCTGGTAGGGCTACCTCGGCTTTGGCAGCCTCATCTACACCGTGATCGCCCTGGTCGTGCTCACCGGATCGCTCGCGTTCTTCCTGTTCCCCACGACCTACACGCTCGACGCCCGGGGGCCCCGGCTGCGGGGCTGCTTCTCGCGCCGGGACAAGTTGTGGAGTGAGCTCGCATGCTATCTGCGGGCCGACGACTTCATCGCGCTGAGCACCACTGCCGAGCCGACTGAGCGCTCGCTGGCACAGGGCGGCGTCCTGCGCCTGGCGGGCAACGGCGAGGAGGTCGCCGCGTTCGTCGCGCGCTACCTGCCCGAATGGCAGCGGCCGCTGCCCGGGAGCGAGGCCGATGGCTGACGAGGCCGCCCAGCGCGAGGTGCTGGGGCGCGTCGCCGACGAGATCGCGCGGCGCGGATTGTCCACCGTGGCGCTGTTCACCCTCGAGAGCCTGCGGCCCCTCAGCTTCGTGGCCTCCCAGGCCCTCGTGGTGCTCGGGCCCTTTGTCCAGGCGCTGCTATCGCCGCGGGACTATGATGTCCTGTGCGAGGCGCTGGAGGACCGTGCCAACATCGACTGGCTGATCCGGCGCCTGGAAGAGAGCGAAGCCGACCCCGCCCCGCCTCCGCCGGACGAGGCCGCGGGTGGCGCCCGCTGAGCGGCATGCCCGCAGCATTCATCTCCCGTTCCGGAGAGCCATGCCCATGCTACCTGACGACATCAACGTGATCCTGGCCACCGACTGCGGCTCAACGACCACCAAGGCGATCCTGATCGAGAAACTCGATGGTCAGTACCGGCTGCGCGTGCGCGGGGAGGCCCCTACGACGGTGGAGGCGCCGATCGAGGACGTCACGCGGGGGGTGCTCAACGCCATCGCCGAGGTCGAGGAGCTGTCCGGGCGCCGCATCCTGGACGGTGAAGCGATCATCCGGCCGGCGACGGAGGGGCGGGGCGTTGACATCTACGTCTCGACCAGCTCGGCCGGTGGCGGCCTGCAGGTCATGGTCGTCGGGCTCGTCCGCCGCATGACGGCGGAGAGTGCCCAGCGCGCGGCGCTCGGCGCCGGGGCGATTGTGATGGATGTGCTGGCCCTCGATGACGGCCGGCTGCCGCACGAGCGGATCGCCCAGATGCGCCAGTTGCGCCCCGACATGGTGCTCATCTCCGGCGGCGTCGACGGGGGCGAGGTGCGCAAGGTGGTGGAGATGTCCGAGCTGGTGGCGGCGGCCAACCCCCGCGCCCGCCTCGGTGCCAGGTACCAGCTCCCCGTGATCTTCGCCGGCAATGTGGATGCCCGCGACGCCGTCGCGCACGTGCTCGCGCCCGTGTCGGCGTTCAGTATCACCGCTAACCTGCGACCGGCGATGGATGCCGAGAACCTCCAGCCCGCGCGCACCATGATCCAGGACCGGTTTCTCGAGCATGTGATGGCCCAGGCCCCGGGCTATGACCGCCTCATCCCCTGGACCGATGCCGACATCATGCCGACGCCGGCGGCGGTCGGCTCGCTGATTGAGACGGTGGCCCGCCAACGCGGGATCAACGTCATGGGGGTGGACATCGGGGGCGCCACAACCGACGTGTTCAGCGTCTTCGGGGGGGTGTTCAACCGCACCGTGAGCGCGAACCTGGGCATGAGCTACTCGATCTCCAATGTGCTCGCGGAGGCGGGGATGGATAATGTGTTGCGGTGGGTGAGCGAGGAGGTGGATGTCGAGGCGCTGGGTCAACAGGTGCGCAACAAGATGATCCGCCCGACGACGGTGCCGCAACAGCTCTATGGGCTCAAGTCGGAGCAGGCGATTGCCCGCGAGGCCCTGCGGCTCGCCCTCGAGCAGCACCGGCTGCTCGCCACCGGCCTTAAGGGTGTGCAACAGCAGCGCGATATCAGCGACGCCTTCAACACCTCCGCCACCGGTGCCGGCCTCGTGGACATGATGGCACTGGACCTGATCATCGGGTCGGGGGGTGTGCTCTCCCATGCTCCGCGGCGGAGCCAGGCGGCGATGATGCTCATCGATTCGTTCGCGCCGATGGGTCTCACGCGTCTGGCCGTGGACAGTATCTTCATGATGCCCCATCTCGGGGTGCTGGCGGGCGTGCAGGCGCAGGCGGCGGCGGAGGTCTTCGAGCGCGACTGTCTCGTGCCGCTCGGCACCTGTGTCGCGCCGCTCGGGATGGGCCGGCCGGGCCAGGAGTGCGTCCGCGTCACCCTCGGGTCCGCCGACGCGATCGCCGTGCCGTACGGAGAGCTTCGTGTGCTCGCCCTCACGGCGGAGCAGGAGGTCGAGCTGCGTGCCGAGCCGGCGCGCGGCTTCGATCTCGGGGCGGGGCGCGGGCGCGAGGTCGTCGCCACCGTGCGCGGCGGAACCGTAGGCTTGATCGTCGACGCGCGCGGTCGCCCGTTAGCACTCCCGGGCGACCATACCGAGCGCCTCACCCGACTGCGGGCGTGGGAGCAAGCGATGGGGATGTACGCCTCGGCCTAGCCGCGCCGGCCCTCCGCTCCTTGCTTTTCCACCGACCTTACTCTATACTTCGGATACAGGACGGCCGCGGCGCACAGACCGGGACGGGCCCCGGGGTCACGCCGCTCGACCCCGCACCCTCCCCCCACGCCGTCGTCACCACGATGATACAGCAGCCAGCCATCACCGACGACATCCGCGAGTTTCTCGAGATCATCCCACCCCACGCGCGTGCCCCGCTGGAGCGTCACCCGGGTCTCCAGGGCCTGCTGGAGGTTGTGATCGATCTGGGTCGGCCCATCGAGGCGCGCTTCCCGGACCGGTTTGAGTACCTCGTGGCGACCCCGGCCTCCCGCGCCGACCTCGCCTACGTAGTGGAGCGGGTGGGCGAGTTCGACCGCGACAACCGGGCGGGCATCGAGGCCACCCTCCACCGCATCGCGGCCATCCGCAGCCGGCTGGGCGAGGTGATCGGCCTCACCTGTCGTGTCGGCCGCGCCGTGTTTGGCACCGTCGACGTCATCCGCGACATCGTCGATACCGGCCGCAACATCCTCCTGCTGGGCAAGCCCGGCGTCGGGAAGACCACTCGCCTGCGGGAGGTCGCCCGCATCCTCGCCGACGAAGCCAACCGCCGCGTCATCGTCGTCGACACCAATAACGAGATCGCCGGGGATGGCGACATCCCCCATCCGGCCATCGGCCATGCCCGGCGCATGCAGGTCCCCAATGCCAAGCAGCAGCACGACATCATGATCGAGGCTGTGGAGAACCACATGCCGGAGGTCATCGTGATCGACGAGATCGGGACCGATGCCGATGCGGCCGCGGCACGGACCATCGCGGAGCGGGGCGTCCAGCTCATCGGCACGGCGCACGGCACCAGTGTCACCAACTTGATGTCGAACCCGACCCTGTCAGATCTCGTGGGCGGGATCCAGGCCGTGACGCTCGGTGACGAGGAGGCCCGCAAGCGCCGCACCCAGAAGACGGTGCTGGAGCGCAAAGCCCCACCGACGTTTGATACCGTGATCGAGATCGAGGGGATCGACAAGCTGGCCGTGCACTTCGACGTGGCCACCGATGTCGACCGCCTGCTCCTGGGCTTGCCGGTGAACGTCGAGGTGCGCGAGCGTGGCGCCGACGGGGAAGTCGAGATCACGCGCCGCACCTCCGAGGTCGAGGCCCAGCCGCCGCTTGGCCTCGACACGGAAGAGGAGATCAAGCTGGTGGAGCGGGAGGTGCGCGCGGCCGAGCAGGAGGGCGACATCCGCCACGTCTTCGCGCTCGGCGTCGGCCGCCACAAGCTCGAGCGCGCCCTGCACGAGATGCGCGCCCCCGCCGTCATGGTGCGTGACCGCGACGAGGCCGACATGATCTTCGCCCTGCAGGGTGATCGCGAGACCAGGGACGTCCTGCGTCTCCCTGGCCCGGGCCAGGTGATCGGGGTCCGCAGCGATACCTACACGCAGATCCTCGAGGCGGTCAAGCAGGCCTTCGGGGGCTCGAAGGTCGCGCAGGAGCAGTTTGCCGTGCGGGAGGCCGAGGAGGGGGCGCGCCGCGTGCTGCGCGAGCAGCGCCCCGTCGAGCTGCTCCCCCAGAACCCCTATCTCCGGCGCCTGCAGCACGAGGTCATCAACCGCCACAGCCTGCAGTCGCGCAGCATCGGGAAGGACCCCCGGCGCCGCGTGCGCATCCTCCCCAACAAGGAGGAAGCGTGACCGCGCGGTTCATCGTGCTGGACGGCGTCGAAGGGTGCGGCAAGTCGACCCAGGTCGAGCTGCTGGCCGCGGCGTTGCGTGCGCGCGGCGAGAGCGTGGTCGTCACCCACGAGCCGGGTGGCACCCCGGTCGGCGAGCGGATCCGCGAGCTACTGCTCGACCCCGCCTACCCCGAGATGGCACCCCTCACCGAGCTGAT
>CAZIWQ010000428.1:0-6079 GCA_964542355.1 uncultured Armatimonadia bacterium | reverse complement strand
ACCGCAACGCCAACACCAGGATGCTCGTGATCCTCCCGTTGAGCTCACCGGGCGTGCCGGGCGATGTGTCGGGCCTCTACTCCAGAATGGCCATTCCGCCGCCATCCAGCTCGAGAGTCGAGGCCAGGGCGCCAATCCAGATCAGCCACTCGTTGGTCTCACTGCGGAAGGTCCCGAGGTTGAGGCCCAGCTTCAGGCCCGGGCGCATGGTGATGCCGGCCGCGGCCAGGGGGATCGCCCACTCGCCGGTCCACTGGTCAGTGCCAACCTTGGCCACGAAGCGCGCACTCTTGTCCACCGCGCGGTTGAGTGGCTCCGGGGCGTTGGTGAAGGTGGACAGCTCGTGCACCCCGCTGACGAGCCCGAGCACCGAGAACGTCGGCCCCGGCCGCGCCCCCGAGGCATCGCGGAAGACGACCTCAGTCTCGTCCACCACTCCCTGCGGCCCCTCGCGGTGAACGTTCGCGGGGGCCTTGAGGGGCACCGTCACGGCGACATACAGGGTACTCGCGTCATGGCAGAGGAAGGCCTTCGCCGGCGGGCCGGTGACCGGCTGGCGTTCGGGGGTCTGCGCCATCGCCACCGGCTGCCCGGGCCACTCGCCGGCTGTCACCACGCCATCCATCGTCGGAGCCGTCGTCACCGCGGGCACTCGCAGGGGCGGGGGCGCCGCCAGCGCGGGCGGCTGCGTCTTTACGGCTGCTTGCGCGACGGCCCAGAACTGCGGCCAGAGGGCAGTGATCTTGCACCGGCAGCGCTTGCCGACCAGACTCGCTCGGCTCAGCGCCAGCGGCCGGAACCCCATCGTTAGCGCCGGCGAGTCGGGCTTGAGGCGGTAGTCGTCGCGCCGGGGGTCCACGAACCGTGCGTCGCCGACCCGGCCCTGCTTGTCAAACCCGGCCTCCCGCCACTCGGCCAGGGTCAGGGAGCTCCCGCGACCGAACTTCGGCTCCACACCGGCCGGGGGGCTGTAGAGATTGCGGTCCATGCGCAAGACGTCGGGGCCGAACTTGCCACACGCGAAGCCGCGCGAGCGGGGGTTGCTCCAGGCGAAGATGTTCCCCTCCACGACCTCATTGGCCCAGTTGTTGGAGAAGTTGGTGAGGTGCCCCTGTCCTTGTCCCCCATCCACGAAGATGTTGTTCGTCACCGTGTTGCCCTTGCCGCCCTGCAGCATGATGCCGCCGAGACTGCTCCGCGCGCAGACGTTGTCCGAGACCTCATAACCGCCGGCAAAGGAGTCAAGATAGATGCTCCAGCACGCAAACAGCGGCTTGCCGTAGCTCGAGGAGTAGCCGACCGCGTCGAGCACCAGGTTGCGGCGGATCTTCGTGCCGCTGAGGGCCTCACGGTCGTGCTGGGTGACCTCGATGGCGCCCGTGTCGTAGGTCTCGAGGCTGGTGTTCTGCACGAAGTTGTCATCGATGAGGTTGGCCACACCGGCGCCCTTCATGGTGATGCCATAGCGGGAGGTGTCGTGGATGGCGTTGTGCGAGACAACGTTGTTCGAGGCGCCGGCGCCGGTCAGGACCACGCCGCCGGTGTGCTTGTAGCCCTCCCCCACGTGGTGGATATGGTTGCCGGTCACCGTGTTGCGGGCACTGTTCTGGATCAAGATGCCGCCGCCGCCGCTGTGGGAGATGTCACACCCGGACACGCGATTGCCCTCGCCCCCGTTGTAGGCGACGGCGTGCTTGCCGATCGCCGTGAAGGTGCAGTCCTCTACCGCACAACCGACAGCGTTCTTGCCGTAGATCGTGCCGTCGGAGCCCATGCCGTAGCCCACACAGCCCTCGCCCAGCGCCCAGTCGGTGCAGCGCAGTGTCAGCCGCGAGAAGCGCAGGTAGGCCACCGGCTGCTTGCCGCTGGGGTCGCCCTGCAGGTCGATCATGCGCCCCAGTGTCGGCGCGATGGCCTCGAGATGGCAGCCGCAGTCGCGGGCCGGCTGGTAGTACAGCATCCCGGTCTGTTCGTTGAGGTACCACTCCCCGGGGCTGTCGAGCTCCTCGAAGACGTTATCCAGGTAGTAGCGATCCCCCGGCATCAGGTCATTGTCCCCGCTCACACCGCCAAGCTGCAGCCGCCCGGCCGCCGCGTCGTAACCCGCAGGGGTCAGGATCAGCATGAACGCGCGGCAGGTGTTTCTGCCGGACGGGTAGATGTGCAGCTCGGCGCCGGGGCTCAGCCAGGCCGGCCTGAAGACCTCCGGCTTCACTCCGATCGCATCCTTGTGGCCGATCCGCGGACCGGTGCCGGTCCCCGCCAGGCTCTCGGCGTAGAGGAACCCGCTGCGATAGGGATCGGCCGGGTTGTAGTTCGGGTACCGGGCGCGGATCTGACGCTCGCCGTTGACGAACAGCGAGCGGAAGCTCCACTTGCCCGCCTTGACCTCCGGCAGGAACACCGCGAGCCGTCCTCTCCCGACAGGCTTGAGGCCGGTCAGCAGTCGCCCCCCAATCAGCTCGGGCTTCTCCTCGCGATAGGCGGTGTACGTGATCGGGCATCGCTCCGTGCCGGAGTCCTGTGGCCCGAAAACCACAGGTTCGGTGACGTAGTGCTTGCCGCCCCGGAGGCGCACTACCACCGGCGCGGTGAGGGGGCCCTTCGCCTTGAGCTCACGGATCGCGTCACGCGCGCGAGCCAGGGTGGCGAAGGGACCATCCTTGCGGCCCGCGGTCGGTGCGGACCGCGTCCCCGACCAGGCGTCATTCCCCGCCGGTGAGACATACAACGTAGTCTCGCCCGGGCCGGCGGCCGGGGCGGAGAGGCAGACCAGTGGCAGTGCGCCGAGAACGATGACGAGACGTATCCAACAGGCCATGACTGTTCCTCCTGAGGCGTGGTGCTGTAACCGGGCATGCCAAGAGTGACCCTCGACCCTTCCCCCCGCTGCGATGATGAACCTGCCCGGTCCGCCAGGGTCCGGCACGGCGATGCCCGAGTTCTGCAGACACCGGTGTCGGCGCTGCCCCCGTAGCCCGCTGGCGACATCGGTCAGCATCGAGCGGAACCGGCGGGGAACCGCCAGCCATAAGCCAGCCTTAACGCTCCCTTCACAGCCCGATAGCCGATGACAGCTATCCTGACTGCGACACCACCCATGCAGGAGGGATTCCATGATGACGCGATCGGTTCGGACGTACCCCCGCACGATGCTGATTCTCGGGCTCGGGGTGCTGCTCAGCGGGTTGGCGGGAGGCAGTGCGCTTGCCGCCGACACAGACGCGGTGGCCGGCAAGACCCCGGAGCAGGTGTGGAACGAGATCGGCACCTTCCAGTACCTGCACGCGATCAAGCTCAGCAAACAGCAGGCGCTGGCGGCGGCGGAGGCGATTGCGCCTGTCGCGAAGCTGGCGGCGGAGATTGAGGCGCGCGACGCGGCGCCCGGAGTGCTTGCCGCGCTCGCAGTGGTCCGTGCGGCCGCGTTGGCCGGCAAGCCCATCACGGAGGAGATGTACAAGCAGGTAACGACCGCGAAGGCGAAGGCGGCGGCTGAGTGGAGCGATGAGACGAAGCCCACCGTCTGGGCGGCGGCGGCGGAGGTCGCAGAGAAGCTCGTTGCCGGCCTCTCCAAGGAGCAACAGCTCGCGCTGATCCGCTACGAGGCCGCACAGCATGCGGAGACTCTCGTCGACGGCGCCGCCGGTCAGGCCGAGGCGGATGCCGAGGCCTGGAACCAGTGGCTCAGCGATGCCCTGCAGGATGCGACGAATGCGGACGAGGGCCTCTCGGAGGATGCGCGCCAGAAGCTCTCCGCCTTCTTCACGAAGGTCCACGGGCTCGCGCCGGAGGCGCTCGACGCCCAGCGCAGCGGCCTGATCGGGGAGCTCGCCAGCCTGCTGGTGGTACCGGCCGGCGACGAGGGGCTCGCGAAGTTGGCAGTCGAGCAGTTGAGTGACGCAATCGTCAACAACCCCGCGCTCAGGCCCTGCCTCTTCGAGTACGCCGCAACGGTCGCGGGATAGCCCGGCCCGGACGGGAGCGACGACGCACGTGCGCAGTCCCTAACGGTCGCTTAACAGTCCCACAACGTGCCATTAACGCGCGGACCGCATGCTTACGGCGGGCAGGATCGGCCCGCACGCGGGGGCGCAGCGAAAGCTCGCAGGTCATCGAGCAGCGCCTTCCCCGACCGGACAAAAGGGAGAGTAACCAGATGAGGAGAGCTGCGATCTGTCTCATGGTGGCTGCGGCAGTTGCCGCGTCGCTGGCCGCACACGCCGCACCCGCGCCCGTGGCGCCGGGGCCGGACCGGGTCTACATCGACGCAGTCGTGGATGCGATGGTCGAGTCCGGAGTCATCACCCAGGACCAGGCCGACAAGCTCAAGTCCCGCGGCCAGAAGGCGCTCGACACCGCGGCCGCCACCAAGGCAGCAGTCCCCGCCAAGAAGAAGTGGTACGACACCATGAAGATCGGCGGCTATGTCCAGGGCCGCGCGATGTACTACCTCGACGACATCGAGGCCAAAGACGCCAACGGCGACAAGCACCGCGTCGGCGACGAGTTCCTGGTACGGCGGGCGCGCATGGCGCTTGAGGCCAAGCCGAGCGCTACCAGCAAGCTCTATCTCCAGACCGACATGGGCGGCGGCTCGGCGACCGTCAAGGATGCCTGGGTCGAGCGCTCGTTCGCCCGGGACCTGAGCAGCCGCGTGCGGATCGGCCAGCAGAAGGTCCCGTTCGGCTTCGAGGTCCCGCAGTCGTCGGGCTCGCGGCTTCCGCTCGAGCGCAACTGGCTCACGCGCCGCACCATCCCCGAGGAGCGTGACACCGGTCTCACCTACTACTTCACCACCCCCGGGGACAAAGCGCTGTTCGACGCCGCCAAGGCCAGCTACTGGGGCACCGGCGACTACGGCAACATCGCCGTCTCCCTGTTCAACGGGCAGAGCATCGGCTCTGAGGGCCAGGAGGTCAACGACAACAAGCACCTCGTCGTCCGCCTGTGCAAGCCCTTCGAGATCAAGTCCACCGGCGGCTACGCCGAGGTCGGGGCCAGCTACTACGGCGGCGACTACTTCTCCAAGGCCGCCAAGCAGCAGTTCGACGAGCATCTCTTCGGCATCCACGGCTACTTCGCCCCCGAGCCCTTTGGGCTGCAGGCCGAGTACTTCGACGGCGAGACCGAGGGCCACGACCTCAAGGGCTGGTATGCCATGGGGCTGTGGAAGTCCAACCCCGGTGGCGTCGCCTTCGTGCGCTATGACAAGCTGGAGGGCTACCGCAAGGGTGCCAACGCAGCCTATGACCGGCACCGCACCGGCGTCGGCTACGCTTACCAACTGGACGACAACACGCGACTGACCCT
The DNA here is from genome assembly GCA_964542355.1 of uncultured Armatimonadia bacterium. Lineage (GTDB taxonomy): Bacteria > Armatimonadota > Zipacnadia > Zipacnadales > JABUFB01 > CAZIWQ01. The sequence continues at coordinate 769 of CAZIWQ010000428.1, read as the reverse complement.
CGAGTACGACAAGGAAGAGCTCGACACGGCGAGCGGTGGCAGCGCCGACCAGATCGGCCTACAGATCATGGTCAGCTACTGACCGGCCATCGGTGCGCCGGGAGCGGCCCACCGCCGCCCGTACGCGGCGGTGGGCACCGCCGGACGCGCAACGCGCCGCCGGCGACGGCGGCAACCCCAGACACCAGAGACGTTCCAGGAGGTCGTCCGAACATGAAAGGCGCCGTTCGATGCGCTGCCGTAACTGTGGCCGTGAGCATCCTGCTGGGTCCGTGCCTGACCGCCTCCGCGGCGGTCACTCTCAACGGGGCCGGTGCGACGTTCCCCCAGCCCCTGTACAATAAGTGGTTCTACGACTTCGGGAAGCAGACGGGGATCCGCGTGAACTACCAGGGCATCGGTAGTGGCGGCGGCATCAAAGCCATCCAGTCACGGACGGTGGACTTCGCCGGCAGTGACGCACCGCTGAGCAATGCCGAACTCAAGACCATGCCCGGTGCGGTCGTGCAGATCCCCATGGTCGGCGGCGCCGTGGCTCTTGCCTACAACCTCCCCGGCTTCCAGGGCGGGCTCGCGCTCTCCCCCGACACCCTTGTCGGCATCTTCATGGGCAAGATCCGCAAGTGGAACGATCCGGCGATCCGGGCCACCAACGCCCGCAAGGCACTCCCGAACAAGACGATCACGGTCGTCCACCGCAGTGACAGCAGTGGCACAACCTTCATCTTCACCGGCTACATGGGCTCCGTGAGCTCCGTGTGGAAGTCAA
>CAZIWQ010000427.1:0-6084 GCA_964542355.1 uncultured Armatimonadia bacterium | reverse complement strand
CGGCGCCACGGCAGCGCCGCCACCAGGGGGGAAGCTACGGCTAGCCGGCGGCCGCCGCGGCCACGGCGGCGGCACCCTCGTCGCGGGCGCGCGCGGCCAGCCGCGCGGACGTCGGTACGGCCCACCGCCGCCCCGCCTGCATGAACGCGTCGACCGTCGCGAGCGGCGTGTCCTGTGGGAGGTCACAGCCGCTGCTCAACACGAAGCGCGGGTGCGAGGCCACTGCCCCCAGCAGCGCCTGCGTCTCCTCGGCGATCGCGGCCGGCCCCGCCGTGAGCATCCGCACAGGATCCAGATTCCCGACGAGCAACGCCTGCGGCCCTAACTGCCGGGCGACGGCCGCCAGGTCCATCGGGTGATCCAGGCTCAGCCCGGCCGCACCGGTCGCGGCCATGTCGTCCAACAGATGACTGGTGTCCCCGCAGATGTGCAAGATGACCTCCACATCGTCCAGGAGACCGATGACCTCGCGGGCGTAGGCCCCTGCGAACCGACTGTAGTACTGTGGCCCCAGCATCACGGCGGTAGGGTCGAGGATCACGATGAAGTCGGCGCCCTGGTCCACGAGGGCCCGGGCATAGCGCGTGACGGTCGCGGCGGCGAACTCAAGCACTTCCTGGCACAGGTCGGGCTCGAGCACGACGTCCATCGCCAGTTGCGTGGCGTCCATCATCAGGCCGGCGAGCGTGAACGGGCCGGTGACGTAGGCGCCCACCGGGACGGGAAGCCCGGCACGCATGTGTCCCATGACCTCCAGGTACACCATCACGCGCCCGTCGGCCAGGATATCGATCCTGCGGAAGCGGTCGAGATCGTCCCGGGACTTCACCGGGTGCGCTTCCACCGTGGGGGTCTCGTCCAGGGGGAAGCGGACCGGCAGGCCCAACGCACTGGCCTCCACCGACAGGTCCATCAGGAACAGCATCGCGTCCGGGCGGAAGGTCTCGTACAGACGTGCCACCGTCTGGTACTGCACGGCATGGTTGAACTGGTTCTGCTTGACCGAGGTGCGGGTGAGGTTCAGGCCCGGATAGCCCAGCAGGGGGGCAATCGGTCGCCGCCCCTCCTCGAAGTACAACCGCTCCGCCAGGCCGCGAAGCGAACGGGGGCGACGGTGAGAGAGAGTGCTGTAGGCTTGCATTGAGACCGGCCTCGCTTGTGCAGATGGGGGGATCGCGGTTCGGCGCACGGGGCGCCGTATCAGGGCTTCTTTATCGATAATTCATTATCGATAAATCCGTCTCGATTTGAGCTTAGCACCTCTCGCCCGGCCTGTCAAGGCCTTTCGAGAAATATTTCTCTGTATTCGGGCACCACCAGAAGAGCGGCCGAAAAGCCGTTCTGAGGCCGCTCTGCTGGGAGCCACGAGGGACACGGCCACGACCGAGGCGCAAGCGCCAGCCGCTTGATCGGGTAGAAAGCGAGCACTATCCTACATCGGCTCGGGCGGCCGGCGAGTTGAGTCGGCCGACGCGTCGCCGATCGCGCGGGGCAGGTCGCCACCGGGCCGAGCGCGAAACTCCCCCCGCCGTTGGGGGCGCAATGCCGGGTACCCCCACGCGGGGGGCAGAGTCCCCCGACGGGGAGCACTCCAGCCGACGGCGACAGGACCCAGGGAGGACCTCACGATGAACGTCTCAGCAACAACCGTCATGATGCCCGAATACGACCTCCGGGAGACGGCCCAGCTCCTAGCCCGGCTTGGCTTCGACGGTGCCGAGTGGCGCTGCCGCCACATCCCGGCAAGCCAGCGCGACCAGGGCTGGTCGCCGTGGGGCAATGTCAAGAACGACCTGTCCCCCGACAACATCGCCGTGCGCGGCGAGGAGCTTGTCGCGGTCAGCCGCGACCACAACCTCGCCATCGTCGGGCTGGCAACCAACATGGCAGCCAGTGAGCTTGAGGATGTACGCAAGGTGGCCGAGGCCTGCGCGCAATGGGGGATCCCAATGTTCCGTCTCGGCGCGCCGCGGGGCTACAGCCGGGAGGAGAACTACAGCAGCCTGATCGATGACACCATCCGGGCCTTCGAGCAGGCGGTGGCGATCACTCACCCGCTGGGGGTGCGGGTGATCCTCGAGATCCATCGCGGGACGGTCGCCTGCAGCGCGAGCCAGGCATACCTGGTGGTCAAGGAGTTCGATGCCGGCGACGTGGGCGTGATCTTCGACATCGCCAACATGAGTCTCGGGGAGGGTTACGAACCGTGCAGCATGGGCCTCGACCTGCTGGGTGCCTACGTGGCCCACGTGCACGCGGGCGGCGGACGCCCGGCCGCGGGCGAGCGCGCGGAGGATGGTCACCTGAAGTGGAACTGGGAGACGTGTGACCTGGCCGACAGCATGATCGACGTCCCCCAGTTCTGTCGCGACCTGGCGGCTCGCGACTATGCCGGGTTCCTCTCGGTGGAAGACTTCCGAACGGAGCCACTGGAAGAGAAGCTGGCACGGCAGCTCCGCTTCCTGCGGGAACTTCAGTAACCCAGGCGGCGGAGGTACTCGCGGTTGTAGCGGGCCGCCTCCGCCATCTCCATCGAGGCCCGGTCCAGCTCCACCGACACCCAGCCGGCGTAGTCGATGGCTTCGAGCGCCTGGAGCACGGCCGGCACGTCGAGGCCCATGTTGCCGTCGCCGAGCTCCTTGAACCGGCCCTCTTCCCAGAACTTGCTGCCGGGCCAGCGCCATGACGCCGGGTCGTCGGCGGAGAAGTCCTTGAGATGGACGTGGCCGATGCGATCCTGGTGCGCCCATAGTGTCTCCAGCGCGTTGGAGCCCGCACAGGTCAGGTGCCCCGTGTCCAGCAAGAGCGTCAAGCCCGGGGTGGCGGCCAACATGCGGTCGGCGTCTTCCTTGGTCTCGATCATCGTGCCGATGTGGGCGTGGTGGAACGGCTTGACGCGGTGTCGCTCGCATTGCGCGATGACGTCTTTGAGACTGTCTCCGGCCCGGGCGAAGTCCTCGGCGGTCGGGTGGGGGCCACCGAAGCCGGCCTTGCTGCAGGCGGGCACTTCGACGGCATCATTGCCCAGGGCGACGTTGAACCGGACGCGGTCGGCGGGGGTGGGGCCACCGATGTTGACGATATGCAGGCCGTACTGTGCGGCGAGAGCGGCAATCGCGACCAGCTCGTCGGCCGTCGCGGGCGCGAAGCCCTCGCAGGCCTCGTAGCCGGCCGTAGCCACAGCGTCGAGCACCCATTCTGGTTCGGTCTTCTCGCGTCCCTCGAACTGGATCAGGTGGCAAGCGAGCTTGAGGCGCGGCATGTGCAGGCTCCTTTCACAGCCACGGTGGGCGTGAGCGCTGAGCGGCGCGGTATGATTGGCGGGGTGGGAACGCGAATCCTCCCTGGCCGTTTCGGGCACCGACCCTCGCGACCACACCCATGCGATCTCAGGAGGCGAGACCCTTGTCTGCTCTCTCAAGCCGTGAGCGATTGCTGCGCGTGTTCCGGTGTCAGGCCATCGACCGGCTGCCAATCCGGATCTGGGGCGTGGACCCGATGTTCCCGTCGAGCGACCCGACCTGGCAGCCGCTGTATGAGATGACTGAGCAGCATGCGCTCGACATCATCCGGAGCTGGGGCCCCTCCGCCGAGGAGCGCGACCCGCCCGTCGTCGAGTCCCACTCCGAGCGCCGCGACTCCGACAGGCCGGAGATGTGGGAGCACGTGACGATCACTGACACACCGCGGGGGCCTCTCACGCAGGTGACCTACCAACCCAGGGACGGCCGGCCGGGGTACGTCAAGGAGCACCTGCTGGCGAGCGTCGAGGACGCCCGCCGCTGGCTCTCGATCCCCCTCGTGCCCACCCGCGCCGGGGTGGCCTCCTACGAGACGCTGGAGCACAAGACCGGTGATCGGGCCATGCTCATGGTGGGCCTGGAGGAGCCGATGTACTCGGTGCAGGCGCTGATCGGCTCGGAGACCTTCGGCTTCTGGCTGATGGACGAGCGCGAGCTCTTGCGCGAGATGGTCGATCGGGCCTACCACCGCATCGAGGACACGGTCAAGCACTATCTGGCCCATGGGATCGGCGATGCCTACGGGTGGGTGGGCCCGGAGCTGTGCATTCCCCCGCTGGCCTCGCCCCGCGATTTTGCCGAGTTCGTGTTCGACTACGACCGCCGCATCATCGACCTGATCCACGATGCCGGGAAGCTCGTGTGGGTCCACTGCCACGGCGACATGAACCCGGTGCTGGAGGAGTTCGTGCGGATGGGAGTGGATTGCTTGAACCCGATCGAGCCCCCGCCGGTGGGGCGGCTGACGCTGGCGGAGGCGAAGGCGCGTGTTGCGGGTGAGATGTGCCTGGAGGGCGGGGTGGAAGACGGTGACTTCGACCTGCGCACCGCCGGCGAGATGACACGCATCGTCGAGACGGTGGTCGCGGCAGGCAAGCCGGGCGGCGGTTTCATCCTGTGCCCGACCTCGGCGCCCACGACATGGGTATCGCAGGCGGAGCGCCATATCGCCAACTACCGGGCGTTCGTGGCGACGGCGGTGCGGCTGGCGGCATACGAGTAGCGCCCACGGGGCCTGCCTTCGCCCCCCGCCTCTCCGGGAACCACACGAGCCTGGTAGCGCCCGCCGCCCTGTGTCGCGATCGGGCCAGACTCGACAGGCTGTTCCCGGAGAGATCTGCCTGACTGATGGCGCGGACGGCTCATGCCACGAGCCGTCGCGGGGCAGGCGCGCTCACGCCGCCCAGGGGTAGATCGGCTGGCCCGGCGGCGTGAACAGCCCGCCGCACAGACAGAGCCCGAGCGAGCGACAGGTGATGAGCTGTAGTCCGTCCTCAGCCTGCGGGCTGTCGGACTGGACCTCGCCGCACTGCTTGCAGCGCTCCCCGGGTCGCACCACATCGCTACCGCAGTACAGGCACCCGAAGGCCCGCTTGCCGCTATCGACTGAGTTCATCGCCGAACACCTCCTCTCCGTTGGGGATGGGGTGCAGTGTGTGCGTGCACGACAGTAGGTTAGCCGGCGGGGGTTAAGGGCCCGTGGGGTAGCGCTTAAGGTTCGGGGTAAGGGCTGCCCCGAGGAGCATTGCTCCATGGCGGATGCTCCTGGTTGATGGGGGAGTGGTGGTGGGGTTATTGACACCCGCGGGGGGCGGCAGGTATACTGCTGTCTGGTTAAGAGCAGGCGGCACGGGCTAACCCGATGCGCGGCTGGGCCCCCTCGACGGGGCAGCGGGAATGATCACCCGTGGGACTAGCGAGTCCCACGGGTGTTTTGGTATCTGCCCCGCGGGACGAAGCATCTCGCGGGGTATGCTGTTGATTCAGGCGCCACGATCACAGTCCCGTCCGGCAGGCGCGGGGCGTGCCGGCGAATCCGGGAGGGTGCAGTGGACAGTCAGCAACGGAAGTCGGCGACAGCGCTCCTGTCAGTAGGATCGAACACCGCGCTCGTGGTCGGCAAGCTCGTCGTGGGGCTGATGATCGGCTCGGTGTCCGTGATCTCGGAAGCCATCCACTCCGGCGTCGACCTGGTGGCGGCCGTGATCGCGCTGTTTGCCGTGCGGACCAGTGGCAAGCCGCCCGACGAGCGCCACCCGTTCGGACACGGGAAGGCCGAGAACCTGGCGGGGACGATCGAGGCGCTCCTGATCTTCGTGGCTGCCGGGTGGATCATCTACGAGGCCGTGCGCAAGCTGAGCCACCCCGAGCCGCTGGAGGACCCGGGGTGGGGCGTCGCGGTCATGCTCATCTCGGCAGTGGCCAACATGCTCGTCTCGGCGCAGTTGTTCCGGGTAGGGCGCGAGACCGACTCCGTCGCCCTGCAGGCCGATCGCTGGCACCAGCTCACCGACGACTCCAACTCGGCCTGAGTCATGCGAGGCCAGACCCTCATCGTTGGCGGGCAATGGCTGCTGCCGGGCGTCGACCTCGCGTGGATCGACCCCGTCGCCGCAATCGCCGTCGCGCTGCTCATCGCGCGCGCCGCCTGGCATCTCACGCGCGAAGCCGTCCGCGAGCTGATGGACACGCGTCTCTCGCCGGAGGATGAGGTCTGGATCAGCAAAGTCGTCACCGAGGGTCACCCCCTCGCCCTCGGCCTGCACGGCCTGCGCACGCGCAA
>CAZIWQ010000426.1:3644-6087 GCA_964542355.1 uncultured Armatimonadia bacterium | reverse complement strand
CGGAGGCCGGGTTCGTGCGGCCGCCGACGGACTGGCCAAATAGCAGCGCCGTCGGCACGGTCGGCCTGCGCGCCGCGACTTCTCACAGATGGACAAATCGGCACCGTGGCGGAGCTGATCCGCACCAGGTGCGACGAACAAAGGAGTACGTCATGACCACGAAGCACCCGTTGGCTCTGCGCGCGCTGCTCGGCGCGTTGACGCTTGCCGTCTGTCTCAGTGCCCATGCCGATGTGCGCCTGGCACGCATCTTCGGCAGCCACATGGTCTTGCAGTGCGACCGCGAGCTGCCCGTCTGGGGGTGGGCGGAGGCGGGCGAGAAGGTTGAGGTCCAGCTCGGGACGGGACCCGCGGTCGCGGCCACCGCCGACGCCGCGGGCCAGTGGCGTGTCACGCTCCCGGCCCAGCCGGCCGGCGGACCGGTCACGCTCACCGCAACCGGCAAGAGCCGCGTCGCACTGGACGATGTGCTCATCGGTGAGGTATGGCTGTGCTCCGGGCAGTCAAACATGGAGATGGCCGTGGCAAGCTGTCTCGATGCCGAGAAGGAGATCGCCGGCGCCGATTTCCCGCAGATTCGGCAGATCAAGCTGCCGCGCCGGCCCCTCGGCCTCCCTGCCACTGACTTTGAGGCGGACTGGCAGGTGTGTAGCCCCGCGACGGCCGGGAGCTTCACCGCCGCCGGCTACTTCATGGCCCGTGAGCTGCAGCGCGAGCTGAAGGTCCCCATCGGGCTGGTCAATGCCTCATGGGGTGGCACGGCGATCGAGCCGTGGACGCCGCCGGAAGGCTTTGCCCGGGTGCCGGCGCTCGCCACGATCGGGGAGCGCGTCGCGCTCGCCGACCCCCGCGCCGAGGCTCACAAGGCCGCCCTGCGCGACTATCTGACGCGCCTGGACGACTGGCGCGCGCAGGCAGCCGAGGCACTCGCGGGCGAGAAGCTACTGGAGGCCGTCCCCGCCTTCCCCGATGCCATCCGCCCACCCCTCACGCCCGGGCAGCCCGCCATGCTCTACAACGGCATGATCCACCCCCTGATCCCGTTCGCGCTGCGCGGCGCGATCTGGTACCAGGGCGAGGCCAACCGCTGGGATGGCAAGCTGTATACGGAAAAGACGAAGGCGCTCGTCGGTGGCTGGCGTGAACTGTGGAAGCAGGGCGACTTCCCCTTCTACTACGTGCAGATTGCCCCCTACCAGTACGGCAATGAGGACCCCTACGTGCTCCCCGCGTTCTGGGAGGCCCAGGCCGCCGCGCAGGCCATCCCCAACACCGGGATGGTGGTCACCAACGACATCGGCGACGTGAAGGACATCCACCCGAAGAACAAGCAGGAGGTCGGCCGCCGGCTGGCCCTGCTGGCCCTCGCCGGGACCTACGGGCGCAAGGGGCTCGTGTGTAACGGCCCGACGTTCAAGTCGCTCGCGATCGAGGGGAACCGGCTGCGGGTGCGGTTCGACAACGTGGGTGGCGGCCTCGCCTCCCGCGATGGCAAGCCGCTGACCCACTTCGAGATCATCGGCAAGGACACTGACTTCGTGCCGGCCGAGGCGACGATCGACGGCGATGCGGTGCTCCTGTCGGCCACGGCGGTCGCCGAGCCGGTGGCCGCGCGCTATGCCTGGCACCGCAATGCCGAACCCAATCTCATGAACAAGGAAGGGCTGCCCGGCACCCCGTTCCGCGCCGGCGAGGTCCCGGTGCGCGACTACCTGGCGCTCAACGTGTTCGAGGCCAAGGACTACCGGCTGGTCTACGACCTCGACCTCGCCAAGCTCGGGCCTGACTTCCGCTACGATGTCGACAACCACACCGGGCTCGCGGGCCCGTTTGACCGCGTGGCGTACTTCCTGGAGCTGCAGAAGACCGGCGAGCCGGTGCGCTACCTGTATGTCTCGCTGGACGCCTTCACCGACGACGTGACCAAGATCGGAATCCCCACCGTCGCCTCGAAGGCCCGCTTCCAGCAGAAGGTCAAGAACATGAACGTCATCTCGAACGCACCGGGGATCGTGCCGGGCACGGCACTTGCCACCGGCAACATCGAGTTCTGGCCCAGCAACTACGGTGCCCCGAACAGCACGGGGATTCCGAATGCCTCGAGCGAGGTCTGGGACTTCGGCGACCAGCTTAGCGGGCAGGATGAGGGGTACGGCTCGATGCAGGTGCACAACCACGGGACGAAGCAGACGCTGTTTGCCATCAACAACTGGCGGTCGGGCGCACGGGCGGACATCGGCATCGGCAACAGCGAGTCCAAGAACCCGGACTGGACGTTCGTCGGCAATGCAGGCTCCTACTCGCTCAAGCGCCTGCGGGTCCTGGTGCGGCCGAAGTAGCAACCGCGCCGTCCGCCGTTGTAGGGCGGGACCCGCCGCCGTTGTCGTCGCCGTGCCGTCGCCGTCATCCTGAGCCCAGACCGCGCAGCGGTCTCTGGGCGAAG
>CAZIWQ010000426.1:0-3544 GCA_964542355.1 uncultured Armatimonadia bacterium | reverse complement strand
GCTCAGCATGACAGTCCCCGTTGCCGTATCCGTGGCCGTGGTAGGAGCGGTCCCCTGACCGCGATCCGTGCCGTCCGCCGTGGCCGTGCCGTCGCCGTCATCCTGAGCCCAGACCGCGCAGCGGTCTCTGGGCGAAGGACCTGGTCTTGCGCTGTCGAGCGCGCACCTGTTGGCAGATGCTTCGCCGGGACGCTCCGCGTCCCTGGCTCAGCATGACAGTCCCCGTTGCCGTATCCGTGGCCGTGGTAGGAGCGGTCCCCAGACCGCGATCCGTGCCGTCTGCCGAGCCGTCATCCTGTCCGCCGTTTCCGTTATCCTGTCCATCCTGTTCTCTGCCGCTGCCGTTGCCGGCCGGGTTCCTAATCGCTGGTCGCGTACTCCCTCAGCCTGGCGACCCCACGCACGTAGTCGGCGATCATGTCGCCATCGATGGCCCGGTCCAGCACCATGATCTCGTCGAGGTACAGCGGCCCGCCCAGAGCCAGGCTGATGAGCCCGTCCTTCTCGCTGAACTCGCGCCCCTTGATTGTCACCTCGAACACCGGCTTCCCGTCGGTGTAGACCTGAGCGGTCGTGGCCTGGCGGAACACGACGGCACTGTGGTGCCACACGCCGGCCCGCAGATCCATGTGTGCCAGGATGTCGTAGTCATAGATGCCGTTGACGCTCTGGATGCCGTCGAAGTAGTAGACCTGGAACACCCCGGCCGGCCTCTGCAGCGCGCACCATTGACCCTTCCCCCGACAGAACAGGCCGATGTAGCCGGCGCCCGTGAGCTCGAACAGCGAGTAGCCGCCCTCGAGCTTGAGGTCAGCCGGCAGCGCCCACCAGAAGGCGAGAGTGAGAGGCCGGTGAGGAGAGAGCACCGGGCTGCGCAGCATTAGCGGGGCCCGCCAGTCCTGCACATGCACGCTCTTCCCGATGAAGGCGCTCTGCGTGGTGATGATTGGTCCACGCGTCACCTCGACCTGTCCGCGGTGGGCACCGGGAACGGTGCCGATCGGGGCAATGTTGACGTCCGGCGTCTCCGGCCGGTCATCGCAGGCGTTGTGGTAGATGACGCAGTCGACGAGCCACGGCGGGACCAGTGGGATGCAGTCGGGACGCTCGGCCCCCTGCGCCGGCACCACGCCGAGCAGCCCGAGCGTGCACAGCGAACCCATCACCCATCCCATTGCGCGGCCAGGCTGTCTACAGTGGCCGTAGCTCATCGTGCCACCACCCTCAGGACCCGCAGGTCGTGCTTCTTGAGTGGGAAGCTGAGATGGTTGTCGGTGACAGACAGCTCCTGGTCGGTCTCCGTGTCGGTGACCCGGTACCCGCCGGCCATCCCCAGCAGGGCGGGGTCGATGCTCAGGCGGGCCATCCCGTCCGCCTCAGCGTAGCTCACAACGCCGATCACCGCCTCCTTGCCCGTGAGTGCATAGACGATGGTCGGCAGGTCGGGATCGCCCGTGACGGCCGGCTGTGGGCGGTCATCGAAGTAGCGATAGACCTCCACCCCCGGCCGGGCGAGGAGCTCGTCGACGGGCTTGAATAGGGCAAGCTGGAGCTGACCTGTCTTCGTCCAGCTCGGCCAGGGGCAATCCAGCTCGTGCACCATGCAGACACCCGCGAACGTGCGCCCGGTCCACGGGTCATCCGCCAGCTTCCCCTGGTCGTTGAGCAACACCGGCCACGTCCCCGCCAGCTCGCCGTTGGTCACCATCAGAATGTACTCACGGGGGAAGCGGTGCTGCACGTCGCCCTCGGAGTACTTCCATTCCCAGTCGTACTGAACGGTGCAGAACGAGAGGAGGGGCAGGATGGAGGTGGAGGTCATGTGGGCCATGGTGATCGGCACCATGCCCCGCTCATTCATGGCCTGGAAGGTGCGCCGCGCCAGCTCGCGCAGCCCCCAGATGCCGGTCGAGGGGGCAACCGACCCGGCCGGCCGGCGATAGGCGCCCGTCAGCATCGTGTTGTACGAGCCCCGGAAGAACCAGTTATCCCAGTACACGCCCTGGTTGCCGGCGATGTCGAAGGACTTGCCGTACCAGTAGAGGTTGTAGTCGATGTACGACTCGGAGGGGACCACCGGGATCTCCCCCACGCCGGTGCCCTTCGCGCCGGTCCGGTAATCGGACAGACACCACTCGTCCTTGAAGGTCTCGAACTCACCGGCAAGCTGGTAGCTGGCGCGGTTGTAGTAGAAGATCATCCTGGTGCCATAGCGCGACGTGAGGTTGTGGCGGACGTGGGCCTCGAACGACTTAACGCGCTCGGCGCCATAGGGGGCAAAGTAGGGTCTCCCGCGCGCCATCACCTGCTGGATGTCGGCCTCGCCGAGCTTCTCGCGATTGCCGCGCGCCAGCATCTCCCACAGGGTCAGGTCCTTGGCGGCCGGGTAGACGGCACCGCAGTCGCCCCGCGCCAGCCAGTTGATATCGGTGCCCAGCAGGGAGTACCGGTCGTGGCGGTAGCGGTAGCGCCAATCGGCGCCGAGCCGTGGCTTCACCGGCGCCGCCTGCAGGCCGAACGTGATGGTACGGGGGCTCGCGATCACCTGGGGCGCGTTGATGAGGTTGACCTGCAGCAAGACCTCGTCGCCACGACGCACAAGCGCCACGTTGGGGGTTTTCGGATCCCAGCCCCAGTTGCGCTCGTTCTCCGCAAACCAGCACACCCCGCGCAGAGGTGTGCCAACGTAGAGGTACGAGCAGAAGTTCCTGGGCAAATCGCTGCAGGCCACGCGCTCGGAGGTCCAGATTGTCCCCTCGGTTGTGGGCAGCCTGGCATACACGGTGTTGCGGATGCCATCGCCCATGGCGTGGATGTGTGTGGCGGCCTGTGCCTTGAGCGGGATCGTCAAGACCAGGGCGTCGACGGTCTTCCCCGCGCTGGGCTGAAGCGTGAGGTCGACGCGCATCATGCCGTCGTAGTCCCAGGTCGAGACGACCCGGGCGGCGAGCGGCCCGGCAGCGAACTCCGAACTCGCGGCCACGCGGTCGTCGGCGATTGCGGTGAACTCCGGCCCCCGGGACGCCACCGGCACGGCGGCGCCACCGGCCCGGACCTCCCAGCGCATCGGGGCCGCAAGCAGCTCCTTGCCCGTGGCGGTCACCTGGTCCCACAGCCCGGCGGCCCCCATCGTGTGCTCGCGCAAGACCGCCGCGACGCGGCGACCAGCCACCTGCAGCGGGGTGAAGGGCGCAAACACGCGGGTGCTCTTCCCGAGGGTGTTGTGCTCCCACTCAAACACCACACGCTCGAACGGCTTCACGACTTCATCGGCCGGGACGCCCTTGCCGGTCGCCCTGAGAGCAACCTCATAGCGCCCCTCCGGCCCGGGATCCTGGGCCTCCGCGCGCGGGTCCGCCTGCGCGCCGGTGAGTGGCGGTAGGTCGAACACGACCTCCTGCTTGCCCTCGCGGAGCGCATCGCAGCGTACCGTCTTGATCGGCGGGCCACCCGCACGCCGCACGGTCGCCGTCACCCCCTCCAGCACGGCCTCGCGCGGCAGGTTGGAGGTGTCCGCCAGCACCCGCAAGCGGTTGCGATCCGG
>CAZIWQ010000425.1:0-6091 GCA_964542355.1 uncultured Armatimonadia bacterium | reverse complement strand
GCGCTGGTCGCCTACGCACAGGCGGGGGGCCAGGTGATCGCCGACCGTGTCCTGCGCGCCGACATCCCCGGCGTGCTGCGACTGGCCATCGACACCCAGAGCTACCCGGGCGAGTTGGTGGAGAAGGAGCTCGGGGGCTGGGCACGTGGCTTCCGCGACGCCCACCCGGGGTGGGCGCAGGTCACCCCGGTCGACCGCGTGCACACCTACACGCGCGAGTGTGGGGCGGCCCGCTATCTGTTCATCATCAACGACCACCGCGAGCCGGGGCCGCTGTTCGAGCGCTGGAAGGCCATGATCAACGCGACGGGCGGGACGCCGCTCGAGCCGCTGCGCGATCGCGGCCTGCCCCAGGAGGCAATCGTCACGGCCCCTGCCGGCAGTGTGCTCTACGACGTCCTGGCCCACCGGCGGCTCACCACGACGACGGCGGGAGGGCAGCAGACGGTCGCGCTGCCGCTCGCCCCGGGTGGCGTCGCCGTCGTCGCCGCGCTGCCGACGGCCATCGAGGCGCTGACGCTCGCGCTGCCCCCAACGCTTGTCGCGGGCAGCGAGGCCGACATGCGGATTGCCGTGCTGGACGGCGCGCGACGCCCGGTGAGGGGGCGACAGATGGTGGAGATCACCGTCACCGCGCCCGCGGGGCGCTGGTCGGGGGTACAGCGCTACCGCCGGGTCACGGACGGCGCCCTGTCGGTACCGCTCCGACTGCCGCTGACCGCCGAGACGGGTACATGGACGATCGAGGTGCGCGAGTGGGTATCGGGGCGAACCGCCACTGCGCGCTTGCAGGTTACCGCGCCCCAGTGAGACGAGGGCTGCGTCGCACCGGGGGGTGCACGAGCCGCCTCCCCTGGCGATGTCATCCTGAGGAGCGCGTGCGGCTTCGTAGAAGCCCGCAGCGACGAAGGATCTCGTCTCGACCACGAGCGACCTCTCATGCAGCAGATCCTTCGCTGTCCCGCTCTGCGGGACGGTCGCTCAGGATGACAGTCGCACTGGGAGGCGAGCGGAGAGGCGGCGAGGCGCAGTTCCTGTGGGGGAGCCGGGCCGATGGCGTGCAGGGATAACGCGTCCTGTGCCGAAGGTTACCCAGCGTCGAATCGGCTGAGGGAGGAATGCCGGTATGCTGCCGCTGCGGTCCGCCCTGCCACTCGTACTGGCCCTTGTCGCGATCGGTGGCTGCGGGCGCCCCGGGCCCCGCGAGCGCGCCGCCCAGGCGCCACCCCCTGCGCCAACTGAGGCCGAGGCCAAGATCACCCTCACTGTCTGGGACTGGCACGCCGCCGACCCCTCCAAGGGAGTGGGGCAGTGGCTCAGCAACATCGACCGTGAGTTCGAGGGCTACTGCCCGACGATCCAGATCAAGCATGTCGGGCAGTCCCACGACCAGTACTACGAGATTCTGAAGGCCGCGGCCGCCAACCCGACGCGCGGGCCCGACGTGGTCATGCTGCACCAGGGCATGCGCGTCATGGACCAGCGCCCCAGCCTTATCACGCTGAGCGACTACGTCACACCCGACTTCCGGAGTCGTCTCGTCGGCTGGGATCTGACGTGCGAGGGCTTCGACCCCGCCGGTGTGCCCCTGGCGGTGCCGATTGCAGTCCAGGGGCTCGTGTGGTACTACAACCGCAGCGTGCTGACCGAGGCCGGGCTGAACCCCGACGCCCCGCCGCAGACGTGGGCCGACTTCCTCGCCGCCTGCGATGCCGTCGCACAGAAGGGCAAGGCAGGCATTGCCATGGGCGAGAAGGAGGGCTTCTGGGGCGAGTGGTTTGTCAACTCGGCCTACCTGCAATCGTTCGAGGACCGTGACCGCGACCGGCTGGCGAGCGGGGAGCTGAGCTGGACCGATCCCCGCGCCGTCGGCGTGCTGGCACGCCTCAAGGAGCTGAGCGACCGCGGCTGTTTCCAGAAGGGTGCCACGTCGACCCGCCTGTTCCCGGATGCCGGCGAGGTGTTCATGCGGGGGGAGGCGGCCTTCTTTCTCGGGCTGATCTCCGACGTGGCCCACTGGAAGGAGTTCGGCGGCATGATCGGCCCCCAGAACCTCGGGGTGATGACATGCCCGCTGTTTGACCAGGGGACGAATGCCGGCAAGTTCCCCGTCGGCGGGGCGTTCGCGTATGCCGTGACCCGCGGGTCGCAGCACCCGGCCGAGGCGTTCTCCTACATCGCCTTCGTTGCCAATGATGCGCACGCCAATAGCTTCCTTTCCGACGTGGGGTCGTTCCCGGCCAATCAGAGCTACAACCGGGCGTACCTGACCGATCCGACCGCCCAGACGATCGCGGGGTGGATGAGCGCGGGGCGGACCGGTCGGCAACTGACCGAGGCCCTGCCGACCAGCGTTGGCGAGGCGCTCCGCCGCGAGTGCCAGCGGCTGATTAGTGGGCAGACCACGGAGTTACGCGCGGCCGAGGCGATCGAGAAGTCTGCGGCCGCGGCCCGCAAGCGCGAGGCACGCAGCAAGTGACCGCCTCCCGCCGCCGCGCGGCGCTGTACGCCGCCCTCTTCCTGCTCCCCGCCTGCGTGCTACTCGCACTGTTCCGTGTTGTGCCCGCCGGCAGCGCGCTGTGGCATGCCTTCACCGACTGGGACGGTGTCCGACCCCCGACGCCCGCCGGGGTTGGCAACTTCGTCGAGCTCCTCCACGACCGCGTGTTCTGGGCCGCGCTCAGCAATAACCTGCTGCTCGTGGGCTCCGTCCCGCTGTGGATCCTCGTGTCACTGATACTGGCGATCCTGATCCACCAGGAGACGCCCGGCTGGCGGTTCTTCCGCGCCTCGTTCTTTCTCCCCTCGGTGCTCTCGCCGGTGATTGTGGGGACGCTGTTCTCCGCGCTGCTACGCCAGGATGGTCCGGTGAACCGGACGCTCGAGCCGCTGGGCCTCGGCGCCCTCTCCCACGACTGGCTGGGCGAGCCGGCGACCGCCCTGCCGACCCTGATCCTGGTGATTCTGTGGTGTGTATTCGGCATGGGGGTCATCGTCTTCCTGGCGGGGCTCGCCGCGGTACCGGAGGAGGTCTTCGAGGCCGCCCGGCTCGACGGCGCGCGCGGGTGGGTCTACCTGCGTCACATCGTCATCCCCTGCCTCCACCCCGTCATTGAGTTCTGGGCCGTCAACCTCATCGTATGGTCGTTCACCAGCCTGTTCGCCTTCGTCTACGTGATGACGGGCGGGGGCCCGGGGTACGCCACCATGCTCGTCGAGTACCAGGTCTACCTTGAGGCGTTCGAGTTCAACCGGTTGGGCTACGCCTGCTCGCTGGGCACCGCGCTCTTCCTGTTGGTGTTCGGCGTCGCCCTGCTCCAGATCCGGTTGCTGGGCCGGGAGGAGAGCTAGCATGCCTGCGACCCGGCCCTCCCCCACCTCGCGGCGCGCTCGTTTGGACTTCGGGCGGATTGCCACCACGGTCACACTCTCGATCCTGAGCCTCACCACCATCTACCCACTCGTGTTCATGCTCACCACCGCGCTGAAGGGCCGCCGGGAGTACCTGTTCAACCGCTACGGCCTGCCACTACACCCGACCCTCGACAACTTCGCCAACGCGTGGACCTACGGGAAGATGGGGCGCTATGCCCTCAACTCCGCAGTGGTGGTGGCCGTGGCGGTCGTGCTTTCATGGGTGGTATGCAGTGCAGCCGGCTACGCGCTCGCGCACTTGCGGTTCCCCGGACGGCGCGCGGCCTTCCTCGCCATCCTCGGATCGATGATGATCGCGCCGCAGGTGATCATCATCCCGCTGTACACGCTGCTCATCGACATGAATCTGCTGAATCGGCACCTGGGCTTGATCGTGGTGTATGTGACCTTCGCCACTCCGTTCGGCACTTACCTGATGACCTCGTACTTCCGGGGTGTCCCGCACGAGCTGGTGGAGGCGGCGGAGGTCGATGGGGCGGGGCCACTCCAGGTGCTGTGGCGCGTCATGCTGCCGCTCGCGCGGCCGGCACTGTTGACCCTCGGCATCCTCAACTTCCTATGGATGTGGAATGAGCTGTTGTTCGCTCTGCTCATCCTGCAGGATGACGGGGCGCGGACGCTGATGGTGGGGGTCGCCAACCTGCGCGGGCAGTATACGACCAACGTCCCGCTGCTGGCCGCCGGGCTCTGCCTGGCCGCGGCACCGGTGCTGGCGGTGTTCTTCGTCTTCCAGTCACAGTTACAGAAGGGGATGACGATGGGGGCTGTGAAGTGAGGGGCAGCAGGAACTGTGGCCGCCGAGCTTGTCATCCTGAGGAGCGCATGCGGCTTCACAGAAGCCGCAGCGACGAAGGATCTCGTCTCGCTCACAAGTGCCTTCGCATGGAGCAGATCCTTCGCCAGAAGACCGCTGCGCGGTCTGGGCTCAGGATGACAACCGGGCGGAGACGCGCGAGAAACAGCGGCGTCGGGACGGTCGGCCTACTGCGGGGATCCTGCCGGTGCGAGCGCCTCCGCCCGCCGCCCCCAGCGGTCGCACGAGACCGCACGGAAGGCGCACGTCCGGCCGGCGCGCAGGAAGTCCACGCGCACGCGGTGTGTGGTCGTCAGCGCCGGGTCGAAGATCGTGCGGCGGTCGAGCTTGTCGCCCGACCCGAACTCCACCTGCGAGCTCGCGGGCTGATCCGTCGTCCACGTCACCCACGCCCACGGTTGGCCGCCGGCGAGGCCTTTCTGTGCCGGCTCGTGCTGCACCCGGAGGTCGCTGATGCGCGGTGCGGCGCCCTCGGGGCTGTACCCCACCACCATTTGGTCGCCAGCCGACGTGACGCCCAGCACCTGTCCTGCGGCCGTCACACGCTGCGCGCCCTGTGCGAGGAGCTCGATCCCGCATGGCGCCGCGGTGGCAAGCTCGACGGCCCCGGCGTTCCACTGAGCACTCAGGGCCTCCTGCATGTTGCGGCACGCGACCAGGACCTGTCCCCCCCGCTCGAGCCTGCTGCCGCGCTTCAGTGCCACGCGCAGCGGTGCACCCCGGGCATCGAGCCGCACGAGGGCCAGCTCGGCATCGGTCGCGATGTCGCCATACTGGCGCAGGCCAGGCCCCCGGTGGGACATGAGGATGATGTCGGTCCACTGCTGGGTCGTGCGCTCCCTGCGGAGGGCCGCGACCCGCTGCTGCTCCGCGTCGCTGACCGAGTAGGTGCAAAACTCGCGCAGCGCCAGCCGCCCCCCGGAGGGGCGCTCCACCGCCACTGCCAGCCGCGTCGTACGCAGGCGCGGGAACGAGGTCTCCGACACCGCGTCCTCGCCCCAGACGGTCTGCTGGCCGGCCACATCCTGCCACGCAGTCCCGTCCCACGTCTGGAGGCTCATCTTCTCGGCCGGGTAGAGGATCTCGCTCCCATTCCACGTGCCATGGTGGAGCACGACGGTGTTGACCTCCGTGGGCTGGGAGAACTCGATCCCGAACCGGCCCTTGAGTAGCACGCCCGGCGTGTAGGGCGCGGAGGACAGCGCCGCGCCGATGCGGCGCGGACCGGCCTCGCCATCCGTGAGCAGCTTCTCCTGGCCCGGCGCGAAGGCAGTCGGGCTGACCTCGCAGAATCCCTTCGCACCCAGCGCCAGGTTGTTGCCGGGCTCCACCCGGATCTCGGTGGCGGTGTGCGCCGGCTTGTCGACACTGCAGTGCACCGCCAGCCCGGCCGCCTCCGTCGCGGCAAGTGGCTGACCCAACTCAGTGACCGGCAGTGTCTCGACCTTCACCTCGGCGTTGCTCAGGCGGGGGCTGGGGAACATCACATCATAGTAGGCCTGCGGCGGGACGCCGGTGCGAGTGTAGACCATCACCGGTGACTTCACCCGCTGGAAGCAGCCCCCCGTCACCATCCATCCCAGCATGGCCTTGCGCTCGTACTTGTCCTTGATGGACATGTCAGTGTCTTGAGCCGGCGCGAAGCCGGCGGTGAGCCCGGTGGTGTACGCCGGGATGACCTGCACATTGGCCGTGTCGAGGTGCTGCGTGCGGGCCGCCATGGAAGCGGCGTCGAGCGCCACGGTCGCGGGTTGGTCCTGCCGGGGACCGGCGAAATGGAAGAACTGCTCGAAGCGGTGCGCGCCCTCTCCCTGCAGCAGGTCGCACAGGACGAAGTAGTCG
>CAZIWQ010000424.1:0-6115 GCA_964542355.1 uncultured Armatimonadia bacterium | reverse complement strand
CCGCAACACTCCAGGCTGTGAACAGCGGAAAATGAGCACCAGACCGCGAGCCGTTGACGTTCGCCGTTGCCGCGTCGTTCCTGTAGGGCGGGGGTTCATCCCCCGCCGCCGTTGCCGTGCCGCTGTCGTCCGCCGTCAGCGGCACCCGCACCGAGGTCGGGTAATACTGGGCCTTGCCCTCGCGCGTCAGCACCGTGCCGAGGATCTCGACGGTCTCGCCGCCGGGCGGCGCGGGCGAGGTCGCGGCACCCCGGCGGCCCTCACGGATGCCGGCCATCAGGTCGGCGGGGATGACAGAGAGGCGCGCCAGCCATTGCGCCCGTTGCGGCTGCCCGCCCACTTCGAACTGCCCGCTCAGGAGCACGCGCGCATCGCGTGACAAGAGCTCGGGCGGGAAGCGCACGGTGACCGGCACACGGGCCTCACCGCCCGGAGCGATCGGCGCGGGATGCGATCCGGTGGCGGTCGTCGCACCCGGGCCCGCACCGGTGACGGTGAGGCCGGTGACCGGTTGGGCGAACGGGTTTCTCACCTTGAGGACGATCGCGCTGTCCCCGGCCGCAACGGTCGGTGCCTCGCAGGCGGCACCGCGCGTCAGGTCGGGAGGGGGTGTCGCGACCGGCGCCGTGTCAGACTGCACAAGCGCGGCATCGTCCCACCACACCTCGCCAACACCAATGAAGCGCAGGGTCACCGACATCCGGGCCGCCTGCGGAGGGGACACCACCGGCAGGCCGAGTGGGGTCCAGTCGGAGTAGCCGTCGAGCGGGGTCCAGGCCCAGCCGGCGTAGTAGGGATGGTCTTTGTCCTGGACGATCGCACCGGCGGCGTCGGTGAAGCCGACATGCACCTGGCAGCGGCTGGCGGGGCTCATCACCCCGTGCGGGCGCAGCCATACAGACAGAACGTAGCGTTTCCCAGGCGCGGCGGGGAGGTTGCGGCACGACCAGTAGGCATGGCTGGCGGGGCCGCTGCCGCGGGCGGTCAGGCTCCGCTTGCCCGAGTGGGCGACGCTGTCGCTGACTGTTCCTGACGACCGTGGCTCGCCGGTCGGCTCCCAGAAGTCGAGCCGCCACTGGTCGGCGGCATTGGCCGGCCCGAGCTCAAAGCCCGGGTTGGGCAGCAGGTTGGTCTCCGCAGCACTGGCCGGCGCGCACACGATGGTAGCGAGCGTGAGGGCGAGGAGGAGGGTCATGGTAGCGTCTCCACCCGCACATCATCGAACGCGACAACAGTATCTCCCTCGGAGCGGGAGTAGCGCCGGGCTGCGAGACAGATCCCGCCGGACGTCACCGGGCCGACCCCCAGGTGGTTGGCATCGGTGACATCCAACAAGCTCTTGCCGTCCAGCTCGATCAAGATATGGGCGCCGCGCACGGTGATTGCCGCCTCGTGCCAGTTGCCGTCCGCCGACCACTGCGCCCGCCCGAGGCTGTTCGTGTCGCCACTCGCCTGCCCATGTGAGGCCTTGACAAGCTGGACGGTGGTGCCGAGGTTGAGCGAGTAGCACTCCTCCGGTCCACCGTAGCGGAACCCGATCCACGCCCCATCGCGATGGTCGCTGCCCCGGCTACGGACCTGGAAGCGGACGCGCAGGCGGAAGTCCTTCCATCCGGCCTCGCCCATGACGGCTCCCGTCGGTGTCCAGCCGTCGCTGCCGGAATTGGTCCCGACGAGGGCGCCGGCCCTCACCTGCCACTGGCCGCCGGTGACGCCCCAGGTCGGTGACGGCACAGCCCCCTCATCGTACCCGGAGAAGTCATCAGCGCACGGGTTCGCCCCAAACGTGACCCTCCCGAACCGCGCGGGGTTGTGGAACGTGTCGGTGGGCGACCAGGCCCCATACTGGGAGCGCTTGCGGTCGCGGCTGCGCTCGATGCGGAAGAGCTGCACCCGCCAGCAGTCGCCGATGTGCGGCGGGAGTCGACGAGCCCCGCTGAAGTTGCGGAGGGGGACTTTGGTCTCCACCGTCCAGCCTCGGTCCGTGTCGGCGGCGTCATTGAGCGTCCCCATGACCTGCACGGCGCTCACGCAGCCCTCGGCATTCCAGCGGCGTGCCGCCTCAACCTCCTGCGGCACCCCCTTCTCCGCGCGGGGGATCTTGAGGTCGACCACCGCGTTGAGCGGATTGATCTCCAGCTCAGCATAGTCCCGGCCGTCCCCATCGGGGTCGACGTACAACTCGACGACCTCGTTCTCCCACAGGTTGCCGTCACGCTCAGTGATCACCGACCAGACGTCCGGGTCTTCGCACTCCCATGCGACGTACAGCGCCTGGTCATCCCACGCCATGCGCGCGGTGGTCCCCAGCGGCTTGCCCTCCCCGGCGTCGCGGTCGAAGCGGACGAAGGCAGGGGTGGCCGGCGCCTGCCGCCACAGCTCGTCATCCAGCTTCCCGTCGATGACCGGCGGCCGGTTGGCGCGAATGCATGTGTACTCGGCGATGGGGCGGTCGGTGTGCGTGAGCAGGAAGCGCAGCAGGCTGGACAAGAGGGTGCGCTCGTAGGTTGGGTGCTCGCGCAGCGAATGCCACAGGTAGATGACGCGGGCGCCGGCGAGGTCGCCGGCCTGGTAGTCGATCATCGCTGCGGCCTCGCCGTACTTACGCCCGGAGCCGTCCTGCACGGACACCAGGGGGGTGTAGACATCGTCCGTGCCGACGAGGTTGAAGATCGGGCGCCAGCGCTGATCCCCCTCCGTTCGCCAGGGGAACGTGGCCGGCAGGCCGGTCAGGACTTCCTGGCGGGGGTTGACGCGGAAGGTGAACGTGAGGCCGGCGGGCGGCTGCTCCCATCCCGTGACCGGTGCCACGTCGAGGGTATCGAGGCGCCGCCCGGCACCACTACCCGAGATGGGAAGACCAAACCGCGAGGCGTTCACCACGACCTTGTCGTGCTCGTTGTAGTAGAACGGGAAGGGACCGCCGGCCAGCGAGACGAGCGTGCCCCCGCCCTTCAGCCAGGAGATGAGTGCTTCATCGCCGTCGCCATCGCGGGCCACGCTTTGCGTGTAGGCTTCGCCTCCGACATAGAGGGCAATCCAGATGCTCTGGTTGTTGAACACCCGGCGGTCGACGAGGTCGCGAGGGGAGAGCAGGCGGAGATGCTTCAGTAGCCCGGCCTGCTGCAGCGTATGCACGACGCGGGTCGCGCGCACGTTGGCTTGCCCGGGGACCGGCAGCACGCCGATGTGTCCGCTGAGCGGCTCGAACAGTGGCGCGAGGCGCGCCAGCTCCGCAATCGCCTGCTGCTCAGCCGTGGTCTTCTCGCGCTGCTGGGCGAGCGCGGCCAGGACGGCCGCAAGCTGCGCCGGCGACTTGCTCGTCTGAGTGACGGCGAAGACACTGCAGCCGGTCGGGGCGATCGACATGATCGGCTGGCCCCGGTTCTCCACGGCCACCAGGTCGATGTGCCACTCCAGGACCGGTGGCCAGCCCCGCAGCACCGGCACCGCTCGTGTCAGGTCCACCTGCTCCTGCGTCGTCGCGCTGCGGTATAGGGTCAGGCGCGACTTGTCGCTGATCCCCGCCACCAACACAAACAGGTACTCGGGCTTCTGGCCGTAGGCAATACCGCCCTCCGGGACGGTCACCTGGTTGTGGGTCGCCTCGGGATCGAGCAGCAGGAAGGGGACTCCGTAGAGCGTCTTGAGGCCCGGCTCGTAGCCGGCGAACGAGCGGGGGTCATTCCAGTCGCGAGAGAGCGGCCCGGTGGCCCCGCGCGCCAGATTCAGGAGTTGGAACCCGGCTCGCTCGATCGCCCCCACCCGCTCGGTGTCGGGAGTACGGCGCGGCTTGAGGGGCGCGGTGGCAAGGACGGGCGACGCGGGGTCGAGCTTGCCCACGCCGATCGTGTCACCCAGCCGCACCCCGCGCACGGTGATCGTGGTGGGCTCCGTCCGGTAGCGCACGATCCGCTCGGGGCCGAGCTCGGAGATCGTGCCCTCCCGGCTCACCAGCACCGGCTTGCCCTGCAAGGAGAAGAACGGGAAGCTGAGGGTCAGGTCGAACGCCTGGTCCGGCTCCGCCTGCAGCCCTCCCGGCACCAGTCGAAAGGAGCACTGCCCGTCGCCCTGATAGCGGTAGTCGGCGATGTCCGCGCGGCGACCGTCACGGTTGAAGGCCATGGCGGCCCGCTCACCACACACCACCCTGACGGTGGCCGATCCGAGCGGCCAGACGAGACGCTCGAAGCCTCCCCACAGGCCGCCGTAGTTGGCCCGCGTCCCCTTCCCCTGCGCACACTCGGTGTACAGGCCCAGGCGCTCCGTGAAGGCCCCGTCGTAGTCCTGCACCTGCGGATACCATTGATCCTGGAACAGCTCATGGTAGCGCTCGAGCATGCCCCGTAGGTAGTGACCCATGATTGGGTCGCCGGTAGCGACATACTCGTAGAGCATGGCGATGTTGTAGACCCAGACCTCGTTCGCGCACGCGGAGCCAAGCCAACTGAGCCCGGCGTTCGGCTCCATGAGAAACGAGGCATCCAGGTCATCCATCTCGTCATTGTCGCACGGCCACAGGGCGAGGTAGCGATAGGTCATGCTCCGCGCCAGCGTGTAAGCGAGGGCGGCCAGCTCGCGCCGCGTCGGGTCGTCGCGGAACCGGTAGTAGTACTTCAGGCAGAACGTGACGCAGGGGGTGGCACTCCAGGCGAACTGGGCCGCCGGAACATCGGGATAGCAGTTGCGGGTGTAGAGAATCTGGCGGGTGTAGCGCAAAACCCCATCCAGGCATGGCAGCATGTCCTGTGCGCCCTGGGGGTCATTGCGGTAGTAGTCGAGCAAGGCCAGCCCGGCACCCCACCCGCTGACGTGGTGGAAGGTCTCGACTCCCGGGCCGAAGAACGCGGCGCCCCCACCATCCAACGGGGTGCGCCAGAAGAAGCACCGGTCGCCCCCGGTCTCGAACCACCTCCCCGCCTCCACCAGCTTGCGCGCTTCCAGCTTCAGCCGCTCGATCGACTTGTTGTCATGGGCGGAATAGTAGTAGTCGATGGGGCTGAAGTAGCTGACCCCGGCGGCGATGTGGACGTCGGGCGCCCACCAGTGCTGACCATCCTCTCCCGTGCTGTGGATCAGGTCCCCCAGCGGGCCGGGGGGCGCGAAGTCGGACAGCCGCAGGCCGCGCGGCAGCCACGACAGGTCACTCATGCGCTCGACGGCGGGCAACAGGTCCGCATACTCGCGCCAGAGGAACTCATGCACCAATCGGTTCGGGTCATCCTCGGGCCCCAGCTCCTGCGACCACAGCAGGCGGTAATGGGTCCCGCACTGCACCGGGGTGGTGGGATAGCGAAGCTGGTTGTAGCCCTGCGCGAACGGCCACGTCAGGCAGAAGAACTGCTCGCTGTCGCCGCACCTCCGGCAATACGCGGTGCCGAAGTCCTTCTCCGTATGGTCGGTCAGGCGGGCACCGTGGAAGTCATAGCCCACGTAGCGGTGGCGGGCGGGGTCCCACAATCCGGCCACCGCGGTCGGGTAGGCGCCGATGGGGGGAGCGTAGGTCCAGTCACGCGACCACTCGCTCACGATCTGGCGCCCGGGCCCCACCGCCTTCAGTTGGATGTAGTCATCGACGACGGGGGTCCCGATGGCCCAGCCCCGCTGGTGGAACACCTCGGCTCCGGGGAGGCTGCAGACCAGGAAGTGGAACGGCACCTTGCCCTGGCGTGCCTCCCATGCGGCGACGTCGAACTCCCGCATGTCGAGATGGAAGCTCACGCGCGGGTAGGGGTCATCCCCGGACACCACGCCGACCTCGACCCAGGATGCCTCACCCAGGAGCGGGGTGGGCGCACCGGCGAGACCCGAGAAGCGCAGGTTCCGGCCGGTCGCCTGAACTGCGCGTGCAGTGATGGCCCCATTGCTCCCGAGCGACACGCGGGCAACCTCGGCCCCGCCGCTGCTGACGGCGAAGCCGGTGAAGACACCCTCACGGCCCAGCGTAGTGACGGTGAGGGTGTCATTGCGGATCTGTTGGGCATCGATGGTGATGGGGCCAAGCAGGCAGAGCACGAGCAGAGCGGAGACACGCACACAGATCCCACCTTGTGGCCGGCGGTGCGGGGCGGCACCAGGCTACTTCGGCGGGGGAGAGAGGGTGACCTGCCGCGGG
>CAZIWQ010000423.1:2175-6117 GCA_964542355.1 uncultured Armatimonadia bacterium | reverse complement strand
CGGCCAAAACACAGCGCCGTCGGGACGCTCGACCTACGCGGCGACCGTCCCGCTCCGCGGGTCGCGGCCCCTCCGCGGCGCCCCGCACGGCTTCGGCCAGGGCCGATGCCCCCGCAGCCACACCCGGGGAGGTCTCGGGCGCGCGGGTGGGAAGTACCGGGTGCCGCGAGGCGTTCTGCCTCACCATCACGAGGACGAACAGACAGGGCCCGGACCCATGAACCGTACTGTTGTTGGTGTCGCGGCGCTTGCCGGCGTGCTCCTGGTGACCCGCCCGCTGGCGGCCGCGCCGGCCGGACCCGGCGCCGCCATCCGCTTTGACTTCGAGACGGGCGACCTGCAGGGCTGGCGCGTCACCGAGGGCGCGTTCGGCAAGTTCGTGTGCGACCGGGCCGTGTTCCACAACACCGGCCAGCCGTACAACAAGCAGGGCCGGTACTTCCTGTCCACTCTCGAGCAGACCGACGCCCGCCCCAGTGACGGCTTCACGGGCATCGCGCAGTCACCGGTGTTCGTCCTCATGGGGCCGCAGGTCTCGTTCCTGGTCGGTGGCGGGAGCCATCGCGCGACCTACGTGGCCCTGTGCACCGCGGACGGCAGCGAGGTGGCGCGGGCACGCGGCAAGGACACCGAGACGATGCAGCGCATCGAGTGGACGCTGCCCGAGTTGGTCGGCAAGCAGGTGTTCGTGCGCATCGTGGACGGCCACCGGGGTGGCTGGGGGCATGTGACCTTTGATGACTTCACCGCCGTCGGGGTGCCGGACGAGGCGGCGACGCGCGCGAGCTTCGCGCGTGCCACCACTGTGCTGGAGGACCTGCGGCTCGCCGGCCTCCCCTCGCCGGGCACCCCGGCGACGCTGCGAGCCGCCATCGGCGATCTGGCCGACACCTTCGGCGACCGTTACCCACGAAGCGGTGAGTACCTGGCTCGCCTGCAGGCCCTGGAGAGTCGCCTGACTGGCGGCGACGCTGCCGTGCGCAAGGCCGCCGGGGCGGACTTCGCCGCCCTCCAGCGCGAGGCCCTCATCGCCAACCCGCTCGTGAGCGGGCAGCCGATCGTGTTCATCTCACGCGCCCAGTACCGCCCCGATCACCACAACACGGAGACGCTGTTCTTGCCACACGAGATCAACATCGGCAGCTTCCGGGGCCGCTGTGCGCTCAAGCTGATCGACCTGGCCCCCGGCGGGCAGGCTCGAACGCTGGTCGACGCGCCGCTGGGCGTCGTGCGCGATCCCGACGTTCACTTCAGCGGGACCCGGATCGTGTTCTCGATGCGGCGGGACGTGCGCGACGACTACCACCTCTACGAGGTGGGCAGCGACGGCTCCGGCCTGCGGCAGTTGACGCGGGTCCGCGGCAGCAGCGACATCGACCCCCTCTACCTGCCCGACGGCGGGATCGCGTTCTCCTCTACGCGCGAGCCCAAGTACTGCATGTGCAACCGGCACATCATGGCCAACCTGTTCCGGATGGAGCCGGACGGGGCCAACATCCACCAGATCGGGAAGAGCACGCTGTTCGAAGGCCATGGGTCGCTCACGCCCGATGGGCGAATCCTCTACGACCGCTGGGAATACGTCGACCGCAACTTCGGCGATGCCCAGGGCCTGTGGACGTCGAACCCGGACGGGACCGGCCACGCGATCTACTGGGGCAACAACACCTCCTCACCCGGAGCGGTGCTGGATGCCCGTGTGATCCCCGGGACACAGCAGACGGTGTGCAGCTTCTGCGCGTGCCACGACCGGCCGTGGGGTGCCATCGCCATCATCGACCGGCGCCTGGCCATCGATGGGCGCGCCGCGGTGGTGCGTACGTGGCCGGCGGCGGTCATTGAGAGCGTCGACCGGGGCGGCTACGACTCCACCGTGCCGCTGTTCCCCAAGTATGAGGACCCCTACCCCCTGGCCGATCCGGCGACCGGCAAGGGGGCCGGCCGCTACTTCCTGTGCTCGCGGCAGACCGGCCATGAGGAGACGATGGCGATCTGCCTGCTGGACGTGTTCGGCAACGAGATCATCCTGTACGGTGAGGAGCCCGGGTGCTACGACCCGATGCCGTTGCTGGCTCGCCCGCGGCCCCCGCTGATCGCCGCGCGGCGCGACTACGCGGGCGGAGAGGGCAGCCTCTACGTGGTCGACGTCTATCGCGGCACACACCTGCGCGGCGTCCGGCGCGGGACCGTGAAGTACCTGCGCGTCGTCGAGTCGCCGGAGAAGCGCCACTGGACATACCCCGGTTGGAACGGCCAGGGAAGCGAGAGCCCGGCCATGAACTGGCATGACTTCAACAACAAGCGCATCCTGGGCACGGTACCGGTGGAAGCCGACGGGTCGGCCCACTTCGCACTCCCCGCCGATCGGTTTGTCTACTTCCAGTTGCTCGACCAGGATGGGATGATGGTGCAGTCGATGCGCAGCGGGACGATTGTGCAGTCGGGCGAGCGCACCGGCTGCGTGGGCTGTCACGACAATCGGCTGCAGGCGCCCTCACTGAGTGGGCGCGCTTCCCCGCGCGCCACCCGGCGCCCGCCGGATCGCCTCACCGGCTGGTACGGCGCTCCGCGCATGTTCAGCTACATGCAGGAGGTCCAGCCGGTGTTCGACCGCTCGTGCGTACCGTGTCACGACTTCGGGAAGCCGGCGGGGCGCACATTGGTCCTCGCCGGTGACCGCGACCTGGTGTTCAACGCCTCCTACAACGAGCTATGGCGCAAGCGGTTCATCAAGGTGGTCGGGGCGGGGCCGGCGGAGATCCAGCAGCCCTACTCGTGGGGCTCGCACGCCAGCCGCCTCGTGGCAGTGCTGCGGGCGGGGCACCAGGGGGTGAAGCTCGACCCCGCGAGTCTGGATCGCATCGTCACCTGGGTCGACATCAACGCCCCGTACTATCCCAGCTATGCCAGCGCCTACTTGGGCTCGCTGGCCGGCCGCTCGCCGCTCGACAATGCCCGCCTCACGCGGCTGACAGAGCTGACGAACGTCCCGTTCCTATCGCTCGCCGACCACAGCAAGGATCGGGGCCCCCAGGTGTGCTTTGAGCGGCCCGCGCTGAGCCCGTGCCTGGCGCAGTTCGCGGACAAGCAGGACCCGCGCTATGCGGAGGCGGTGGCCATCATTGCCGCCGGCAAGGACATGCTCTCGCGTCTCCCGCGGGCCGACATGGCGGGCTTCCAGGCCTGCCCCCTCGACCTGAACCGGGAGGCGAAGTACCTGGCGCGAGCGGAGGTGGAGCAGCGGGTACGCCAGGCGATCGCCGAAGGGCGCAAAGTGTACGACGAGTAGTGGCATTTGGTCCCGCGAGGCGGGAGCAGACGGCAGACGGCGGGCCGTTCGCTCCCGGCGCGATAGGCATCGCCCCGGCGGGCCGGCGCGTCACACCCGGAGGCAGAGGCTGGCTTCAGTTGGGCTCGCCCTGCAGCTCACGCGCCGCCTGCTTGGCGGAGGGTGGCCAGTCACCCTCCAGCAGGCGGTCGTGCGTCGCCTCCATCCATCCCGTCACGCGCGCGCGCAGGCGACCCAGCACCTCGGCGTACGCCGGGCGCGTGGCGACGTCATTCGTCTCCAGTGGGTCGCAGGCGAGGTCGTAGAGCTGCTCGGCCGGTCGGCGCGTCGCGTAGTACTCCTCGCGCATCTCGGCGCCGGCCGGCCCGTTCCAGGTGTCCAGGGGCAAGTACACCAGGGGACGGTCGCCGAAGTTGCGGATGTACTTGTACTCCCGGGTGCGCACCGCCCGCATCGGGTTGTACTTGTCGTGCCAGGTCATCTCGGTGAAGATGTCCTCGCGGGGTTGGTAGGGGCTGCCATCCAGCAGGCCGAGGAAGCTTCGCCCATCGATCCCCGCGGGTGCGGGGGCTCCCGCGGCCGCGAGCAACGTGGGCATCAGGTCACAGTTGGTCAGCAAGTCATCGCGCACGATGCCCGGCGCGAAGTGGGTG
>CAZIWQ010000423.1:0-2165 GCA_964542355.1 uncultured Armatimonadia bacterium | reverse complement strand
CATGCGCGCGATGAGTGCCGTCTTCGTGCCGGGGTCATAGCAGGTGCCCTTGGCGCGCGGCATGGCGGTCCCATGGTCGGTGGTGAAGATCACGAGGGTATCGCGATCGCGGCCCGTCTGCTCGAGCGCGGCGTGGACCGTGCCCACCGCCTCGTCGAGTGCGTAGACCAGGCCGTTGAGCCCGGCGATGTCCTCGCGGATGCCCGGACGGTCAGGCAGCCAGGGCTGGATCGTGACGCCGGCCTCGTCGTCACGCGCGTACCCCTCCTGCCGGTATGGGCGGTGGGGCTCCTCGGTGCCCATGCACAGGAAGAACGGCTGCTCGGGTGCGGTGGCCGGTTGCTCGTGCAGCCACTGTGCCACGCGAGCGGCCACTTCGCGCGCCACACCGCGTCCTCCCGCCACGTGCTGATATCCCAGCGTGTGGGGGTCGCCGGCCGTCTCATGGTGGACCCCGAACAGGTGGGTGGCATAGCCGGCGGCGCCGAGCTCCATCGCCAGCGTCCGCATCCCGGGGTTGTACTCCCAGCCGATGTGGGCGAGGCCGATGAGACCGTTGTTGTGAGGATAGCGGCCGGTCATGATGCTGCCCCGGCTGGGGGAGCACGAGGCTGCCGTGCAGTGGTAGTTGGTGAACCGGACGCCCTCGGCGGCCAGCCGGTCGATATGCGGTGTCGCCAGCCCCGCCCCGTAGCAGCCGAGGTGGTGGCCGAGATCGTGACAGATGAGCATGAGGATGTTGGGCCGCGATTGTGGCATGGCAGATTGCCTCCTGCGTGCGAGTCGGTGCAAAGATGGCATGACGCCGGCGGTGGTGCTCAGAGGAGCCCGGGTCCCGGCAGGCGAACTGCTCCCGCTACGGTACCGTGGTCCTGCGGTCTGCCGGTGACCGTGCAAAGTGCGCCTCCCGGCCGATGTCATCCTGAGGAGCTCTTGCGGCTTCGCAGAAGCCGCAGCGACGAAGGATCTCGCCTCGCCCACGTGTGGCTCCGCATGTGGCTGATCCTTCGCTAGAAGACCGCGCAGCGGTCTGGGCTCAGGATGACGTCTGCGCCGCACGGCACTAGACATAGCGGTGTCGCTACCATCGTCCTCCAGGGAGTGTTCCTGCATGGCTGCTCTGCGCGTCGGCGTCGTCGGTCTTGGTGGCAACGGTTGTGCGTGGGTGCGTGGCTACGCGGCCAGCGAACGGGCGCAGGTCGCGGCGCTGTGTGATCTGAACCCCGGGCGGCTCGCGCAGGCCCGTGCGCTGGCCCCCGCGGCGGCGACGTATGCCTGCCTGGACGAGATGCTGGCAACCGAGGGCCTCGATGTGCTCTCGGTCCACACCCCCGACCACCTCCACGCCGAGCCGTTCGTCAAGGGGCTCGCGGCCGGCTGCCACGTCATGGTCGAGAAGCCGATGGGCAACACCATGGACGACCTCGCGCGCATGACGGCGGCGGCGCGCCGGACGGACCGCAAGACCCACGTCGGCCAGATCCTGCGCTTCAACCCCCTGTTCGCCCGCCTCCACGAGCTGGTGGGGGAAGGGGTGTTCGGCCGGATCTTCTACATGGAGGCTGACTACATCCACAACCTGCTCGGGCAGGCGGACGAGGCCCGCCGGAACCCCTTCATTGGGAATGTCAACTGGTACCTCGAGCATGAGAAGCCCATCGTTGGCGGCGGTGTGCACCAGCTCGACCTGTTGCGCTGGTACGCCGGCTGCGACGTTGTCGAGGTACAGGGGTTCGGCAACGCCATCGCTTTTCCTGCCATGAACCACGGCGACTGCATGGCCGGGCTGTTCCGGTTTGCGAGCGGGGCCGTTGCCAAGGTCACGGCCCTCTACGGGCCGGTGGGCGAGCGGCCCGCGCACTGCAACATGGCCCTCTACGGCACCGGGGCCACCTTCCGTCACGGTCAGCTCATGGTGGGCAGCGGGCACGAGGTCACGGTGACCGACCTGTCCGGGCTGGAGATCGGCGGCCATCCGTTCGAGCCCCAACTGGAGCATTTCCTGACGGCGATCCTCGAGGACGGCCCGACTCTGGTGGACGCCTTCAGCGGGGCCAACAGCGCCGCGGCGATCATCATGGCCGCCGAAGCCATCGCCACTGGAAGGCGCCAGAGCATACCCACCTACGAGCGGTAGCCTGATCGAAGCAAGGGACGCGAGCCCA
>CAZIWQ010000422.1:0-6119 GCA_964542355.1 uncultured Armatimonadia bacterium | reverse complement strand
GCACGAGAGGCACGAGGTGCTCCGACAGCGTCGGCTCGCCACCGGTGAAGATGATATGCGGCACCCCGATGTCCGCCAGTCGCCGCAGGACCTGGCGCCAGCGCGCGAGGGACAACGCCGGCATCTCGCGCCGCCCCGGCTCGTTGTAGCAGTGGGCACAGTGGTTGTTGCACCGGTAGGTGAGTGCCACGTCGGCCTTGTAGGGCGCCGCCGCGCGGGCGGCAAACAACTCCGTGCGCTCCGCCGTCACCGCGCACGTCCGGCAGGCGGTCGTCGGGGCACAGAACGCCGCCAGCGTCTGCTCCACGGTACTGACGTCGTGCGCCACCTGCGCGCCGGCGACCTCGGGGAAGCGGCGCCGCAACAGGCGGGTGACCCGGGGGGCGGGGACCTTGTCCAGCAGCAGGTGGGCGATGACCGCCGCCGCCGGGCTGAGGTGGAGCACGTCGGTGACGTTCGCCAGGAGCAAGCCGCTGCCATCGGGATGGATCCGCAGGTGAACGCGCAGCCGCGAGGTCGGGCTGTGTCCGCAGTGGTAGGTGTACAGTCCCGGTGTGGCCGCCCCCCGCCCGAACAGCGCCCGCATCTGGTGCGCGAAGGCCCGCCAGTCTGTCGCGACAGCGTTCCACGCATCCGCCAGCGGGCCGGCGCCTACCACTTCGGCGCCTCCTCGAGCTGATAGGAGGTGCCACAGTACGCGCACTTGACGAAGATGGCGCCCTCGTGCAGCGCCACCGACTTCTGATCCAGCGTGGCGCCGCAGTTCTTGCACTTGAGCTGCTCGGCCGCGACGTCCCCGCTGAGGTCGATCTTCTGGATGATGGTGCGCTCGGGCGCCTTCTGGCGCGTCAGCCAGCCGAGGGCCAGCGCAGCACCCAACAGGACCACGCCGAGTACCACGCGCATCACCAGGCCCTGGTTACCCAGGAGGAACACCAGGCCCAGCAGGCCCACGATGGCCGATAGGGCGTACATCCCGGTCTTCATGAGAGACCCCTCCGTCCGTGACAAGCTACCTGCGGCGCCGCGTAGGTCGCGCGTCCCGACGCCGCTGCTTCTCGGCTCTCCCGTCGGCGGCCGTACGAACCGGGCCTCCCGGCCCATGTCATCCTGAGGAGCGCATGCGGCTTCGGAGAAGCCGCAGCGACGAAGGATCACATTCCGCATACAAGCGCCTTCGGCTGATGCTGATCCTTCGCCAGAAGACCGCTGCGCGGTCTGGGCTCAGGATGACAGGGGCGCCGGACGGCGCGAAAGACAGCGGCGTCGTCCCGCTCGACACGCCTCCCCGCCGACCGGGACGGTCGGCCTACGCGTCTGCGGGAGCGGCCTGCCCCCCGCGATGGGTACTACTTCACCGCGCCCGCGGTCAGCCCCTTGATGATGTAGCGCTGGAAGATGAAGTAGATCACCAGCACCGGCACGACGGCCATGAACACCCCGGCCATGACGACGCCCCACTCGGTCGCATGCTCGCCCTGGAAGCTCATCAGCCCCACGGTCAGGGTGCGCTGGAGGGGCTCATCGATGAACACCATCGCCAGCACGAGCTCGTTCCAGATCCAGGCGGCCTGGAAGATGGCGACGGTGGCCACCGCGGGCATGGCGACCGGGAGGAACACCGACCGCAGCACGCGCAGATGGCTGCACCCGTCGATCACCGCGGCATCATACAGCTCGCGCGGGATGCCGATGAAGTAGGCCCGCAACAAGAGAACACTCAGCGGCAGCCCGAAGGCGACATAGGGGCCCAGCACTGCGACCCAGTCGCCATAGTGCTCGGCGAGCCACGCGGCCGGGGGCGAGACCGGAGCCAGTCGTCCCAGCGCCCACGACCCCGGGTTGAACTGGTAGAGGGGCACCAGCACCGCGTGGACCGGGATCAGGATGCCACTGAGTACCATCCCGAGCAGGAGGCGCGAGCCGCGGAACTCCAGCCGGGCGAACGCATAGGCCGCCGGTGCCGACACCAGCAGGATGACCGCGACGGCCAGCGCCGTGACGATCGCGCTGTTGAGCAGGTACAGCCCCATGTGCCCCTGCCACGCCCGGGTGAAGTTCTCCCCGGCGACCGTCTCCGGGAGCGCCCACGGCCGCAGGCGGATGTCGCTTGGCGACTTGAAGGCACACACCAGTGCCCAGCATACCGGCGTCACAAACCCCAGCGCGAGTGCTGCGATGGCGAGATCACGCGCCATTGTCCCAATTCGGTGGTGGCCCGGCATCTAGAGCTCACCCACCTCGTCACTGCGCGTGAACCGCAGGTATCCGACTGTCGCGACGAGGGTCAGTGCGAGCATGATGGTGGCGATGGCGGCGGCGTATCCCATCCGGTCATTGCCGAAGCCACACGTGTACATGTAGGTGGCGAGCACTTCGCTGGCATGGTTCGGCCCCCCCTGCGTCATGATCCAGTTGAGGTCGAAGATCTTGAGCGACCCGACGGTGATGAGTAGGGCGTCGACGCCGATGAGGCGCTTCATCAGGGGGAGCGTGATGGCGCGGAAGGCCTGCCAGCCCGTTGCGCCGTCGATGCGCCCGGCTTCGTAGAGCTCCTCGGGGATTGCCTGCAGACCGGCCAGCAGCACCATCATGTGGAAACCGGTGAAGCGCCAGCACGACACTGCGATGATTGAGTAGATCGCCAGCCAGGGGGGGTCGGAGAGCCAGCCGCGGTGCTCGAAGGCCCGGCTCACGTGCACGAGCGCGGCGTTGAGTGCCCCGAAGCTGGGGTTGTAGACTGCGGTCCAGGTGAGGCCCACGGCGACGATCGGCACCACGAACGGCGAGAACACCAGCGTCCGCAAGAACCGGTGGAGGCGGGAGGCCGAGCCGATCAGGACCGCGAGCAGCAGGGCGAGCGGCAGTTGGCCCACCAGCGACAGCACGATGAACAGCACATTGTTGCGCAGGGCCGTTGCGAAGTGCGGGTCGTGCCAGAGGTCCAGGTAGTTCTGCCCGCCCACGAACCGCTTGACGGGGTTCACCGCACTCCACGAGTATGCCGACAGGGTGCACGTATGGATCAGGGGATACAGGACGTAGCCCGCAAACAGGACGACTGCCGGGGCGACAAACAGGTAAGCTGTGGCTGTGGATGCGCGCATGGATTGGGGCCTTCTCCAGTGGCTGCCACTTCCGCCTGCGGGGGACAAATCCCTCCCGGCCGGGGGAGGACTAGTGACGGCGGCGGGCGAACCTGCCACTGAGGGGCATGGGCGCATGCGCCCGCGAAGCTCCCCACTACCGGCCGGAGGTGGCGTACCGTGTTCCTGCATCAGCGGGCAGTCCTGCTCTTCACGGTTGGCGCACTTGTGGCGTCGTGCGCAACGACGATGGCCGACAGGCCGCGCAAGAAGATGATGGAGGCGCTGACGGCCATCGACGTGGCGGCGGGTGTGGAGCGCATCTCCCAGCGGGCCAGCCTGCCCTGGATGATTACCCAGGCGCTTGTGTACTCGGGTGTGAAGGTGAACTACGCGCAGTTCTGCGCGATCAGCGGCTGGTCGGCCGAGCTACGCTATGATGCCGGCCGGAAGGCGCCGGTGGGCATGAGCTTCGATCGGCTGCCGGCCGGGCGCTGCTTCGTCCGCGGCGTCGGCTACTGCGGCCGGCGCCTCGAGATCTTCTCGTGGCCGGAGGTGGAGACAGAGAACGACCGCCTGCTGGCAGCGCGAGCGGCGTGGGAGTTCGTCGTCTCCAGCCTGGCCTCCGACCGCCCCGTGGTCACCGATTACCTCGATGGTGGTGTGTTCTACGGCTATGACGAGTCGCTCGACGACCCGGTGATCTACTTCAGCACCAATGGCCCCGGGTTTGGTGCCCTGCGCCGCTCGCAGTTTGGCGAGGCCTACCGCCGCGGCCTGCAGAGCCTGGCCGTGATCGCCGACGATGAGGACGGGCCTGACTCCCGCGTGCTACTCGTGGCCTGTCTCTCGAACCTGGCCCTGAAGTCGGCGGAAGCCACCTCCGACGGTGCGCCGGCGGGGATCGCGGCGATGCAGGCACTGGGCGCCGACCTGCTCGACCCGGCCCGCAAGTGGGCCCCCGACGCCGACTGGCTCGTGCGCCCACTGGGGACCCAGGCACAGACCCGGCTGTGCACCGCCGTGTACCTGCGGCAGAACGCCGGCCTGCTTGGCGAGGCGGTCAAGCCGCACCTGGTGGCCGCCGCGGACGCCTATGACAGGGCGTTCGACGCCTGGCGCCTGTGCCTGGAGGCGACGACCCTCACCGGCGGCAAGAGTGACGCCCGCCCGACTGCCGAGCGTCTCGCCGATCCGGGGCGGCGCGAGGCCATCGCCGGCTGTGTCTACCAGGCTCTCGGCGCGGAGTTGACGGCATTGGGTGAGATCAACCAGGCGATTGCTATCCTCAAGGGACCTTAGCGCTGTGCCCCGCCGGCCGTGGCCGCCGTCCGTTTCCGTGCCGTCTGGAGGGCGGGTCTCGCAGGGCGGGACCCCGTCGGCCGTTCGCCCAATGCCACGTGCCGCGTGCCACATGCCGCCGTTCCGGTCCGCCGTCCGCCCGCCCGGGGGGCTGTGAGTGAGCTTCCTGAACCCCCTGATGCTGTGGGGTGCCCTCGGCGCCGCGGTCCCGGTGCTCATCCACCTGTGGGGCCGGCGCAAGCCGCGCCGTGTCCCGTTCCCCTCCCTGCGTCTGATCCGTGCCGGCCAGACCCACCAGCCGCGCCTTGCGCGGCTGCGCGAGATCGTCGTCATGATCGTGCGCATGGCCCTGATCGCCCTCGTGTGCCTCGCCCTGGCAGGCCCGATCGTCTCCTCGCGCGCCCTGGCGGCCCTGTGCGATGGCGAGGAGCAGGTGCTGGTGGTGATCGACACCTCGGCCAGCATGGGCTATCGGCAGGGAGGTGACACGAGCCTCGCACGGGCCGTGCGGACGGCCGGTCAGCTCCTCCGTGAGCTCCCTGGCGGAGTGCGGCGCGAGGTCTACACCGTCGCCGCCTCGCTGCGAGCCCTCAGCGGCGGGCCGGCGGCCGTGGCGAACGTCACCCTCACCGCCGAGCGCGGGGACCTGATCCGGGCCCTCGACCACGGGCCCGTCACCCTGGAGAGCCCCCGCAGCCGCCTGGTCCTGATCACCGACCTGCAGGAGACGAGCCTGCGGGGGGCGGCTCTGCGCGCTCCCGGGCAGCCCCCGCTGATCGTCGATGTCGGTCCCCACCGGCCGCTGAACCACGCCGTTACCGACGCGTCGCCGCGCACCGAATGCCCGCTGCCCGGTCGTCCCCTGGAGCTCGGGGCCGTCGTGGAAACGTGGGGGTCGGGCGCGGGGGCACTGACGGTGGTGGGCACCGCCGCCGGACGGGCGCTGCCGGGGCGGACGGTGCCCGCCGTGCCACGCGCCAGGACCCGCCTGCGCTTCGTGCCGCCGACCGGCGGCGACCTCGCCATCGCTGTGTCCGTGCCGCCTGACGCGCTCCCCGGCGACGATGTCTACCACTGTGTGGTGGCGGTGCGCGAGCGGTTGCGCGCGGTCGTGCTGCACGGGTCCTCCGACCCGGGGCCGATCGCCCTTGCGCTCAACCCCGGGGGGGAGGGGGAGACGGGCATCGAGGTGGTGAAGCACCGCTGGTCGGTCGTGCGGCACGCCCTGCCCGCGTGTGACGTCCTGATCCTGGCGGACGTCCCACCGAGCGCGCCGCTGGTGGCGCGGCTGATGGCCTTCACCCGCGCCGGCGGGGGCGTTGTGCTGTTCACCGGCCCGGACACCACAGTGGCGGACGGCGTACTCGCGGGGCTGTGTGGCGCGCCGGTGCACCTGGGGGGCACGGTGACGGCGCCGAGCGACAGCCCCCTCTCGCTGGGTGAGCTCGAGACCCTCCGGCCGCCGCTGGCGCCGTTTGCCGATCCGCGTGCCGGCGACCTCCTGACACTGCGGTTCACCCACCGGCGGGTGGTGGCGGGGGCCGAGGCGGCGCGGGTGTTGGCGCGCTTCTCCGACGGCAGCCCGGCGATCGTGGGGACGCTGGACCCCGACCGCCATTTCGTCCTCGTGAACACGACGCTCGACGGGCGCTGGAGCAACGCCCCGTGGCAGGCGGAGCCAGGGTCAATTGGTGTAGCGTATAGACGACCTGCTGTGTCCGGCCTACAGAG
>CAZIWQ010000421.1:0-6138 GCA_964542355.1 uncultured Armatimonadia bacterium | reverse complement strand
GCGGAGGACGGCTAACGGCGGCATCAGGCATTCGGCACTTGGCATTCGGCGAACGGCAGGGGCGTGGGGTGTGGGAACGGCGGTGGGCATTGGTCTGTCGGCATACCCCTTGGTGCGAGCCGTTCCTGGGAGCGCGGGCGTCCCGCCCGCAGCCGTTTGCTGTTGCCGCCTATGGGCGCGGGATCATCCCCATACGCGCTGCCGTATGCGGTCCCCGCGCGGGTCGTGCGGCTCGTTCCTCGCCGCCGTCCCTCGTGGGTTCGCGGCCCCCTCCACCATATCCCTCCCCCTCTGCCGTTGCCGACCCCGCCGTGCGGGGTTGGCAACCGCAGAGGGGCTACCCGTCGCGATCGCCTCAACCGGCACCGAACACCTGGTCGCTGCGCAGCTTCGCCGTCCCCGGCCAGTCCAGCTCGATGATGTTGGAGACCATGATGCGGGCCGACGGGCTACGCAGGTCGAAGGGGGCGGAGAACGCCAGCACTGCCATCCGGTACTTCCCCGCCGGGACCTTCGCAATCGCGCAGACCACGTAGAACGCGTGCCGCAAGAGCAGAGCGCTCCCGCCGGGCTGGATCTCGACGGGTGGAGTGGGGCCAAGGCCGCTGGTGGCACGTCCCCAGAACGCTGAGGAGAAGTCCGTGGGGCTCACGCCCTTCCCCGCCGCGTCGAACAGCATGAACTGGAGCGTGAACTCGCACAGGTCCCCCGTGAGAACGGAGATGGGCTTCTGGGAGACGTTGACCACGACCAGGTCCAAGGGTGCCTGTCCGGCCTGCGGATGGGTGGGGTCGTGGTTCAGGCGCAGGGACAGCGCGAGGCCGTTGCACGGGGCACCGATCTCACCTGTCGTCTCCACGGCGGGCTCGTGCCAACCCGTCTCGGCGGCTGGCAGCGGATGGCATGAGAGGAGCAGCAGGGCGGTCCCCAGGATACCTGCGGTGATCCGCAATGTGCCAGCCCTATGGCACGGTCCCTCTGCATATTCGCAACGCGGGCATTCCACGGAAGACACCTCCACGGGACGCAGTCATCGATTGCTTCCCGCAGTATTCGCCATCACGCTGCCTGCTCCTCTTTCCGTCCCGATGCTCGAGGTGATGGCGAGGGGGTGCTGACCACTGTCGTTTCTCCCCAGCCAGGTGTCTGCACCGCGCCGGCGGCGCTCCTTCTGCCCCCCCCGAATCCCACAGGAACCAGGGCCGCCCGAAAGGAGTCTACGCTCCCCGAGGCGTATCTGTGAAGCGTGAACACCACGACGCGGGGGGGGGCCACTGTGCCGGTCAGGATTCCCACCCCGCAGACGGAATGAGACCTTCAGAGGGGGAGTGTCCCATGCTCACCGGGATGGCGTGGTCAGGCGTCATTGTTGGGCTCCTGGTGTTGTTCCACGCTCTCAAGCTCGGATGGCGGGCCGTTCCCGCGCCCTCCGAGCCGCTACGGCCCGACCCGCCCTCACTGGTCTACCGGTCATTGGTGGCATGGAGCGCGGCGCTCTCGCTCGCGCTGTATATGGCGACCGTCCCGACCAAGCCCCCGTTCTCCCCGGGACAGCTCATGGGCCAGGGATTCCTGTTTGGCGCCGTGCTGCTGTGCGCCGCCGTCGCAGTGCTGGGCCGGCTGCAGCGCGGGGCACGAGCCGCTGGTGATCCGGGCGCAGAGCGTGCCGTGCATCTCGCCGCCGCGGCCTGCGCCCTGGTCTCGGTCAATCTCGTCCTCCAGGCGTGGGGGCGCCAGGCTGACGCCCCCCTGATGGGTCTGGCGATGGCGGCGGCTCTGTTCGGCATCATCGTGCAAGGGGGCATGACGGCGTTCTACGGGGCAGTCAGGAAGAAGGAGCGGGCTGCGGACCAGTCAGCCACCCGTTCACGAGACGATGCCGCTGACGCGGCTGGCGGGGAAGTCGCACGGACCTGGGGTGAGGGCGGCTTCATTGGGCGGCTCTCGCTGTTCACCCTCACTCTCGCGGTCGCCACGATCCTGGCGGGTGAGCACTTCGGGCACGAGGGGCAACTGTGGTCGATCCCGGTGGCGCTCGGCGCGGCCACACTGCTGGCCGCGGCGGTCGGCGACGCGGTCGGCACCCTCCTCGGCGTCCGACGCCGCTATCTGCCCGTCGCGGCAGTGACCGGCCTCATCGTCGCGGCCCTGGCCGCCTTCATCGTCGTGGGCGCCATCTTCCGGCGACTGCCGTGTGCCTGGAGCTATGGCGTGGGCCTCGTGACGATGGGGCTTGCAGCATGGCTGCTCGCGAGCCGCGGGCCTGGCGGCTGCGCGGAGGCCCGGCTCGCCCGCGGGCTGCAGGATGGCGTGCTGTCGGCGCTCCTGGTGATTGCCGGGTACGTCATCGCCTTCCGCCTGAACGCCGGTCTGGGGGTCGCGCTGGCGCTGTTGGGCGGGTGGGTTGTCGGACTGGTCGGGAGCGGGGAGCGGGGAGTGGGGGAGGACGCCGCAGGCAGTGACGGTACGGGCGCGGAGCTACCTCCGGCGTCGGCGGCCGGGGACGCCACC
This sequence comes from uncultured Armatimonadia bacterium, assembly GCA_964542355.1. Lineage (GTDB taxonomy): Bacteria > Armatimonadota > Zipacnadia > Zipacnadales > JABUFB01 > CAZIWQ01. The sequence goes on along the minus strand of CAZIWQ010000421.1, from coordinate 3,627 downwards.
ACGGCCCCACGGGCGCCACTGGCGGGCGAGGGCGGGCTGTTCGACCCCCTGCTCACGCTCGGACTGCTGTTCGTGCTGATCCGCGTCGCCCTCGAGCGGATCGGGATGCCGACCGGACCGGACGTCGCCATCCACTACACGTACACCGGCATCGCGCTGGGTGCCATCACCCCCCTGCTGTGGGTGTGCTACACGCTCGGGACGGTGGGTGTCGCGGCCCGCCGGCTGGGGTCGCGCACCACCGCCGGGACGGGCGCCGCCGATGGCGCGGTCGCGGGAGCGGCGAGCAGCATCATGGCGCGCACTGCATGGCTCGGCCTGACGGTAGTGGCGGCGCCACTCGTCCTCGCGGTCCTGTGGACCGAGCGGTCCGCCGTGGGGTTTGTGTTAGGGCTGCTCCTGGCCCAGCTCTTCCTCGCCGTGCTGGCGCGGGTCTGGCAAGACGCGCGGTCGGTGCTGGCCGGCAGCGCGCTGCTCAGTCTCACCCCGGGGGTCTTGAGCGCCGGCTGTGTCATCGCGGCGGCCCAACTCCTCCACCTGGTCGCTCCGCTGACGGCCACGCCGCGACCCATCAAGGCGGTCGTGGCGGGTGTTGTCGTCGCCATCCTGGTGGCATGGGTGCCGCTCGGGCGAATGAAAGCGGGCTCCCCGCCGGCCGGCGCGGAGGAGGGAGCGCGATGAGACCCGCGAGCACAGGCGACAGGCCCGGAGCCTGGGCGGCGGCCTGCGTGGCGGGCGCGCTGGTCGCCCTCGCCGTCACCCTCACTGCGACCCAACCTGCGACCGGTGTCATCGAGGGCACGGTGCTGGCGGAGGAGACGGGGGCCGCCGTCGCCGGGGCCCGCATCCAACTGGTGCCCGTATCGGGCAGCGCGGAGCTGTGGCGGCCGCACGGCGGCGTGCGCTCGGATGCCACCGGGCGCTTCCGCCTCGCCGCAGTCCCAATCGGGCGCTACACGCTTACTGTGACGGGCCGTGCCCGTCAGCTTCAGAATGTCACTACGACCGTGGCGGAGGGTGCCCCCACACGCCTGAACCTGCAGCTCGCGGCCCAGGACCCGGCCTTCGAGTTGATCGTCCACCAGCACATGTTCACTCCCGACGAGCCGGTGGAGGTTGCCTGCAAGGGATTCGTGGTCTCCGACCGACTGCGCGTGCAATGCTATCGGCTGGATCCGGTGGCCCTCGCCGGCAAGGCGTCCTGGAACCTCGCGCACTTCTTGCGGCTGGACGCGAGTGACTCGGGGGGCGGCCCCGGCCGCTACATGGAGCAGGAGGAGCGCGAGGCGCTGGTGAACCGGTTGGACCTGGCCTCACGCTCAGAGTTGACTCCGCTCCCCGCCCAGGATTTCCGAATCACCGCGCGCGATGCGGAAGGCATCTTCTACCAGCGCCTCCACCCGACCCTCTCCCAGCCGGGGCTGTACGTGGTCAGCGTCCGGGGAGATGGTGTGCAGCGCCTGAGCTGGGTCTCCGTGACGCGGCTGGGTCTGGTGGTGAAGGATGCCGGCGGAGAGCTGTTGGTGTTCGCGGCAGACCTCAAGCTGGGTGAGCCGATCCCTGCCTGTCGGCTCCGCGTGCTGCAAGGCACCCAGGTCGTCGCCGAGGGTGTCACCGGCCCGACCGGCACTGCCGCGTTCCACCTCCCCAGCGCCCGGCGCGGTCATGACACCGTGATCGCGGGCGAGTGGGGTGACTCCGTCGCCGTCCTCACGACCTACGTGCACGAGGCGGAGACCGCGGGGCCCTATCGCGTCTACACGTATACCGACCGGCCGGTGTACCGGCCCGGCGACAGCGTCGCCTTCAAGGGCGTGGTCCGGCGGCTCACCGATGCTGGCTACGCGGTGCCCGGGGGCAAGCCGGTGCGGGTCGAGGTGTACGACGATTCCCACAACCTCGTTCACGCGCTGGCGACAACTACTACGGACTATGGCTCGTTCTGGGGCGAGGTCGCGCTCCCCCGGGAGGCGGGCACGGGGCACTATGACCTGACCGCAACCATCGAGGGCAAGCCCTACTCCGGGGGGTTCGAGGTCGCGGCCTACCGCAAACCCGAGTATGAGGTGACAGTGAAGACCGACAAGCCCTGGGTCGTGCGCGGCGAGCAGTTCGCCGCCGCGATTGAGGCCCGTCACTACTTCGGAGCTCCGGTGGCCGGCGCCCAGGTCAAGTACTCGGTGCGCAGCTCGCCCTGCTGGCTGAGTCTGGCGGAGGAGCGTGAGAACGAGGACATCCCGCCGGAAGACACCGACTACGGGGACGACTTCGGTGATCTGATCGTTGAGGGGACGACCGTCACCGACGCCGCGGGTCGAGCCACGATCAGCGTGAACACGGCGCGGCCCCGCCCCGCGCGGTCCGGGGAAGACATGGAGGAGGTCACCGGCACTGACCTGGAGGAGCGCGACCGGTGGTTCACGATCGAGGTAGCGGTGACCGACCCGGCGCGGCACGAGGTGAGCGGGTCGGCGCGGGTTCGCGTCACCCGGGGTGAGTTCGACCTCTCGGCCGAGGCGGCGCAATGCGTTGTCGCCCCCGGGACTGCGACGCCGCTGGTAGTGTCCGCCCTCGGCTATGACGGGAAGCCCCGGGGAGGGGTCGCAGTCGAGGTCGCCACCGGCCCGTGCCGGTGGCAGCAGGATGGCGCCCATCATCAGGTCACCCAGAAGCAGCGGGTCGTGACCGACGCCACCGGCCAGGCTCGTCTCAGTGTTACCCCCTCCGAGGCCGGGGAGTTCCGCGTCGCCCTGTCCGCGCGCGACACACGCGGCAACCGCGTCACCAGCACCCTCGACCTGTGGGCGGTCACCGAGGGCCAGGGAGAGTACGCCTACGCCTACCCGGAGCTGGAGCTGGTCGCCGACCGCAAATCCTACAACGAAGGCGACGTTGCCCGCATCCTGATCAACACCAGGCAGGCCGGCGCGGCCGCGCTCGTGACGGTGGAGGGTGGCCGGATCTTCACTGCCGGCCTCAAGCGCCTCCAGACACGCTCGACGCTGCTGGAGGTGCCGATCCGCTCGTCCTACGTCCCCGACGTGTATGTCAGCGTCTCCGCGATCCGTGACAAGCACTTCGTCACTCGCTCGCAGCGCCTGCGGATCTCGACCGCGCGCCGCGAGCTCACGGTGGCGGTGACCCCGAGCAAGCCAACGGTCAAGCCGGGGGAGCGGATCGCGTTCCAGGTTACCACCCGCGACGCCGCGGGCAAGCCGACGCCCGCGGAGGTTTCGCTGGCCGTCATCAACGAGGCCGTCTATGCAATCCAGCCCGAGCCCCGTCCCGACATCCTGGGCTTCTTCTACCCGTGGCGCAGTGATGGGGTGGAGACGCAGTTCTCGTTCCCGGAGATCTATCTGAGCCCGGAGGAGAAGGGTGGCCGGCCGCGCGAGATCCGCCAGCGGTTCCGGGATACGGCCTGGTGGACGCCGCAGATCATCACTGATGATTCCGGCACCGGGCGCGTCGAGTTCCAGCTCCCGGATGACCTGACTACCTGGCGGGCGACGGCGTGTGGACACTCCCTGTCCACCACGGTCGGTACGGGGCGCGCGGAGGTGGTGGCGAAGAAGGACCTGATGGTGCGTACCGTACTGCCCGCCGTGCTGACGCAGGGGGACCGCT
>CAZIWQ010000420.1:5588-6139 GCA_964542355.1 uncultured Armatimonadia bacterium | reverse complement strand
CCAGTTGCGCTCGATCCGGGCGTAGCGCGCGGTAGTGGCGTTGGCGGAGAGGAACCTGTCGCAGCCCTGTGCGATGTTCCGGGCGACCACGTTGCCCCGCACGATGAGCGTCAGGTCCTCCGTATGCGGCTTGATGGTGGTCAGGCGCGGATAGCGCAGGCTCCACGGTGGCTCGGTAACCTTCATCTTGGCCAGGTACGCATCCAGGCCCTGATAGGCCTTGCCGTAGACCCACGACCGATCATCCATGTGCACGGCCTCGCGGCAGCGGTGGAACACGTTATTCTCGACAATATCGTCGCTACCGCCGAAGAATACAGCTCCGGAGCTCACGTCAACCCGCGAGAAGACATTCCCGTATACCGTCACTCCGCCGTTGACGTTGTCGATATACACTCCCATCCGGCAGATGCAGTGGTACTTCCCCAGGGTCTCGTTGTAGGGCAGGTGGTGCCAGTAGTTGTAGCGCACCACGTTCCCCCGCTCCGCCAGGGCCGCCACGTCGCCGTACATGTACCACGCGCCGGCGTCGCCGGCCTCATGCGTGACGG
>CAZIWQ010000420.1:0-5578 GCA_964542355.1 uncultured Armatimonadia bacterium | reverse complement strand
ACCTCGCAGTACTCGGTGATGTGGTCGTTGCCGCCGAGCAGGAACGCCTGGTGCGGCGCATCGTGGATCAGGCAGTGAGACATGCGCACCCCCACGCCCTTCACGCTGATGGCCGGCTGGTAGTCGCCCCGGCACCAGGTGGCGTAGTGGTGGATGTGGCAGTTCTCCACCACGTGCCCCGAGGGCGTCAGGGTGGGCAGGTCACCGCCGGAGAGCAGCACACCGGCGTTGCCCAGATAGGCCAGGTCGCAGCCGACGAGAGCGTGCCCGTGCCCACCGCTGATATCGGCGCCCTTGCAGCCCATGTCGCGGATGGTGCAGCCGGCCAGCAGCACGTCCTCGCCGCCCCTGATCGTCACGCCGTGGTAGCGCCCGGCCTCGACGGTCAGCCCGCGCACGATCACGTGCGAGGTGTTGTCCATCGTGATCACGGGCACCTCAAGCATCGAGGCAATCACCTCGCAGCGATCGAGCGGCGACGGCGGCCAGAAGTAGAGGACCCCGGTGGCGCGGTCCAGGTACCACTCGCCAGGGCTGTCCAGCTCGCACAGCAGGTTGATGCCCTGGTAGGGCGACCCCTTGACCACGTTTGGATGCTCGCCGGGCTTCCCGAGCTCAACGCGCATCCGCTTCTTGTCAGGTTCCACCCCCAGCACCCGGCGGTACGCGGAGAAGAAGGCGTACTGCCAGTAGCCGAACACCCAGGGCTCCGGCTCGTTGGCCCAGGCATCCTGGCGCGGGTTGGAGTAGTAGATCAGGTTGGAGTCCTTGACCATCGTGCGGCCACCCACATGGACCGCCTCCTGGTCGCCTGTCTCGATGAGGGCGAAGCGCTCGCTCATCTTCGGCGTGTCGTTCGGCCAACGGGCCAGCGACATCGGGACTCCGTCTGCGAACAGCTCCAGGTGCGCGGGGGTGTCCACGCTGACCAGTCCGCCAAAGAAGTCAGTGCCGCGCGGGGTGAGCTTGCCGAAGTCGGTGATGCCGCCGGCGCGCAGATCCACCTGCAGCACGTGGGGGCGTGCCGCCTCGGGGATGCGCTGCGCGGCCGGGCTGTCGGCGAGGGGTCGGAAACCCGTGATGCTCTGGCCGGCTCGCAAGATCGGCTGCGTGCCTGGCGCCGCGCAATAGAGCACCGGCGCTGCGGCCGTTCCGGAGTCCTCCGCCGTCAGGGCGAAGCTGCCCTCCAGTCGCGGGTACACGCCGCCCTGCAGGACGATGGCGACGCCGCCGGCGGGGAGGGGCTCGCGCTTGCGCCGCTCGCGCAGGGCGTCGCGGGCGCGCTCGAGCGTGCGGAACGGCAGCGCCGCGGTGCCGGGACTGGCGTCGTCGCCGTCCGGCGCGACGGTGAACCAGGGGGTGGCCCGGTTGATGCGGTCGATGCGGCGCTGGCGCTCGCTACACAGCGGCTGGCCGTCGGCGAGGGTCTCGAGGTCGCGCAGCCGCTCCAGCGCCGCGACGCGGAACTCCTCGTGCTTGCCGACGAAGAAGTCGCGCATCTTCTCATACTCACGCCGGGCCGCGCTGTACTCGCGCCGCTCGCGCCGCTGATCGCCCAGGGCGAGCATGGCGCGGGCCCGCAGGTGCAATGCCACCGCGTCGTCATCCGCCAACTGGCGGTATGCCTGCTCGGCCGCCGCAGTGTCGCCGCTGCGGTGCAGACTCGCGGCCACACACGCCCGGGCCCAGTCGCGCGCTTGCGCAAAGGCCGCCGATCCCTCGTAGTTTTTGAGCCCGAGCAGCGGCTCAAACGACTGGCGGTAGCGCCGCTCCGCCGCGGCATCCACCGGGGTGCTGGCGGGAGGGGCCGGGATCTGCCGTAGGAACTGCGACAGCCGCCGGGCCAGCAGAGCGTCGGGGTTGCCGAGGGCCTCGAAGGCCTCCGCGGGGAGCGCGCTGCTGAAGAAGCCCAGGTCGGCGATCTCGAAGTCGAGCACGCCGGTGCCTTCGCTGCACTCGCCGATGCGGAAGTAGTTCAGCGACTTGCTCGGCGTGTAGGCCGTCGTGTTGGTTGTCTCCGCGCGCGGTGTCCCGTCAATCCACAGCGCCAGCGTCTGGTGGTCCCAGGTCACCGCCACGTGGTGCCACTCACCCGGGGGCAGAAAGCCGGTGCTGCTGATGCCGGTGCTGCCCTCGGGCCGGCCGATGGCGAAGCTGAGCCCCCCGTTGTCGGGCGAGGCGGTGAGCCGCCAGCCGTGGTAGTAGCCGCTGCCGGAGGCCATGATGCCACCGCCGGTGCGCTGGTAGCCGCCGCGGTCGACCTTCTCCAGCTTGTTGATCTTGAGCCAGCAGCAGAGGGTGAACCCGGTGGCGGGGATCTCCAGTGCCGGCCCCTTCAGCATGCCGTGGAAGATGCGCGTGGCACGCTGGCCTGCGAGGCTCCCGGCGGTCTCGGTGAGGGCGTCCTTTTCGGGCGCGGGCTGGAAGGTCAGCCCTGCGGGCACCGGTCCGAAGCGATACCAGGCCAGGCAATTGGCACGGGCGCTCAGTTGGGCCTGGACTGCGGGCTGCGACGTCTGCAGCCCGGTCAGCGCCACCGGTTGCTGGGCGGCCGCGCAAGCCGCCAGGATGAGCAAGGCGGCACAGCCCATGCGGCGTGCGTCACGTAGAATCGAGTGATCCATTTGCTGCCTCCGCGAGCCGGGCTTCCCCCCGTCAACGGGGTGGCGTAGCTGCGTGGGGCGCACGGCGCCCCACCACCTCTGTCGGTTCGCCGGGGAGGCCGTCGGCACCTATCAGTCACATCGGGGCGCCGGGAGGGGGTCGGGAGCCCGGGCGGGCCCGACAAGAGTGTCGGGCGTACCGGACCGGGCCATCGGCCCGAGGCAGGTCAGCCGCTCGCAGGTGCGGAAGACGCCAGTGGAGGTGAAGCGAACATGTCTGAACACGCACACCGACGCGCACTTGCCGTGGTGCTAGTGTGCCTGATTGGCCTCCCCGCAGGCGCGCAGTCCCCCGAGGTGGCGCTCGCCGTAGCGGCGGAGCGCTACGGCGTGGCCTCCGGGCTCACGGCCACGCGGGCGCCCGGGGCTAACGGCGGGGTGGCGATGGCCCTGTCCGACAGCAGCACGATCGCCGGCGGCCTGCAGCTTGCCCCGGGGCAGTACACGCTCGTGCTCCGCACCTTCGCCCCGGCGGGGGATCAGGATGGCTTCTTCGTGGAGGTCGCCGGGACGCGCACACGCCGCACCGCCCCGATTGGCTCGTGGGGGGCCCTGGCCTTCCCCTTCAGTGTCGAGCAGGCCGGGCAGGTGCTGATCTCGATCATCGGCCAGGAGCCGGGGATGCTCGTCGACGATGTCGTTATCGTCAAGGGCACGGTCAAGGACGGGCAGGTGGACACGACGAAGCTGGTGGCCGCGACCGGGGGTGACCGTGTCGGCTTCGAGGGCCTCACCCGGCTGCGCACGCCCTGCCGGCTGCGCGACTTCCCGCCGCAGACGGTGACGGCTGCGCTCCGGGAAGACTTCGAGACCGCGCCACCGGGCGCTGCCGGTGAGCACCGCCTCGGCCCCGGCCAGACCGGCCGGGGGCTGGTGCTCGACATGCCCGACGGTCGCTATGACCTGGAGGCGAAGGCGCTCGGGCCGCTGGCGACGGGGACCGTTGAGTGGTGGGTCAAGCCCCGCCCCGCCGCCCAGGTGTGGCTCGACCACGGCTGGCACTACTTCCTCCACGGCGCTCCGGCAGTGGCGGAGGGGTGCCGGCTGGACCTGAGCCGCCATCCCCGCACGCAGTTGCAGCTCACCCTGGCTGTCGGTGACCGGAACGAGAGCTTGCACCTGCCGACGAATAGTCTCGATCTGCAGCAGTGGCACCATGTCCTCGTGTCGTGGGACCTGCGGGGCGAACGACAGTACCTGTGGCTGCTGGTGGACGGCAAGGGCTACCAGGCGTTCTTCCCCGCGTCTTTCCCGCCCCTGGCGCTGGCCGCGCTGCAGTTCGGCAACGCTCCGTCAGGTGACGGCCTCCCCTGCCTGCCGATGGACGGGGGCATCGACGGGATACGCGTGAGCACCACGGCAGTAGCCGACCGGCTGGCCGAGGAGGGAGGGCTATGACAGTGCTGAGGGCGCTTGCCGCAACTGCGTTGCTGCTGGGTGCCGGCGCGGGCGCGGGGGCGGTGGATCAGGCCCTGGTGACACAGGCTAACGACGCGCTGGCGAAGGCAACGGCCTACCTGACCGGGCAGGTCGCCTCGGGCGGCGGCTACGGCGGGGTGTACCTGCCGGACCTGAGCGACCAGTGGGGCGAGGGCCACATCACTCGCTCGCAGAACTGGATCCAGCCGCCCGGCTCGCCCAGCACCGGCTTCGCCTTTCTGCGGGCCTGGGAAGCCACCGGCGCGCAGGCATATCTCGACGCGGCGGTCCAGGTCGCCCATTCCCTCGTCTATGGCCAGTTGGCGTGCGGGGGCTGGGATTATGTGGTGGACCATTCACCCGAGGGAGCCCGGCAGTGGTACTATCGCCACAACGCCGGCAGCGCCGATCCGGCCCTGAAGGAGTGGCGCAACCAGGCCACCTTCGACGACAATGTCACGCAACACGCCACGCGGCTCCTGATCGCCGTAGACCAGGCGTTGCAGGGGAAGGACGCCGCCATCCACGAGGCCGCGCAGGCCGCAATGGACTTCATGCTCCGCGCGCAGCACGAGAGCGGCGGCTGGCCACAGCGCTACCCGCCGTCCGGACGGGGCTATGGCGACTTCTTCACCTTCAACGATGAGAGCATCGCCGACTGCGCCGATGTGATGATGATCGCCTTCCGGGCCTACGGCGACGAGCGCTACCGCCAGGCGGTATGCAGGTGCGGCGACTTCATCATCCGGACGCAACTGCCGGAGCCCCAGGCCACGTGGGCCCAGCAGTACGACATGGACCTCAAGCCGGCATGGGCGCGGCAGTTCGAGCCACCAGCCGCCTGTGGCGGCGAGAGCCTGGGCGTGATGCGTCTGCTCATCAACATCGCCCTGTTCACGGGCGACGACAAGTACCTCGGGCCTCTGCCGGCGGCGCTGGACTGGTACAAGCGCTCAGTGCTGCCGGACGGCCGGTGGGCGCGCTTCTACGAGCTCAAGACCAACCGCCCGCTGTACTTCACCCGTGACACGTACTGGTTGACCTATTCCGACGCCGACATGCCGACTCACTACTCCTTCCAGAGCAATTGGAGCCCCGATCGCGTTGGGCGGCAGTACGCCGAGATCACGAAGCAGGGCCTCGCGAAGTACGCCGCCGAGCACGAGCCGAAGGCACTGACCGTCGAGGACCGGGGCAAGGCGGCAGAGGCGATGCAACCGAGGGTACACAAGACGCTGGCGGCGCAGGACGCCACGGGCGGATGGATCTCGACCGGTGGGGACAACGTCGCCAAAGGCAAGCCACGCCTGGACATGGGGCATGTCCAGGGCCAGATGAGAATCCTGAGCGACTATCTCAAGCTGGTGAACGGACGGTAGACCACCTGCCCCGGATCCGGCTTGCGCTCGGGCCTGTCGACCGGGACGACGCCGCTGTCTTTTGGCCAGCCCGTCGGCGGCCGCACGAACCGGGCCTCCGGGCCGACGTCATCCTGA
>CAZIWQ010000419.1:0-6148 GCA_964542355.1 uncultured Armatimonadia bacterium | reverse complement strand
GGCTGATGCTGATCCTTCGCCAGAAGACCGCGCAGCGGTCTGGGCTCAGGATGACGCTCTCGTCGAACGGCGCCAGAAACTGCGGCGTCGTCCCGGTCGGCGGGGACGCTCGACCTATGGGGTGGTCCCATAGTCGATGACCCGTGCGGCGGCGGCGAGGTCGGGCCACAGCCCGGCCCCCACTCCCGCCACCAGCGCGGCGCCGTAGGCGGCCTCCTCGCGGTGCGCGGGCATGGCCAGGGGGAGGCCGAACTCATCGGCAACCATCTGCGCCAGGAGCGCATTCTCCCGCAGCCCGTTCCCGGCCCCGACGAGGTGCGCGGCCGCGCAGCCGGTGGCGGCGACAGTGTTGTCATACCCCTCACGGAAGCCGCGCGCCATGCCCTCGAGCACCGACCGGATGAGATGCCCGGGAGTGAGATTGCGATCTGACACCCCGGCCCAACTGGCGCGGCGGTCCGGCTCCCGCCGACTGCCGGCGAAGAACGGGTCACAGCGCAGCCCGTCGGCACCGGGCGGGACGGCCTGTGCGAGCGCATTCATCCGCTCGTACAGGCTCCCCGAGGGCTCCGCGCCCAACACGTCGCGGGCCACTGCACGGAAGAAGCGCTCGAGGACCGCGTACGAGTGCCCGCCACTGAGGCCGGCATGGACCAGCAGGTACCCACTCCGTGCGAACGGGCGCGTCTCCAGCGGCGGGGCCTGATGGAGGCGGTCGGTGTAGCGCGCAACCTGCGCACCCGTGCCGACATTGACCAGCACGGTGTCCGCCAGGTCGGCGACGCTCCCGAGAAAGCTTGCCTGGTTGTCTCCCAGGCCGACGAACACCGGCAGGCCGGGGGGCAGCCCGGTTGCCTCCGCCGCCGCGGCGCTGAGCTCGCCCAGGCGGTCGCCGGCCTCGCCGACCGGTGGGAACAGCCCACGAGGCAGCCCGAGGGCGGCGGTCATCCCATCGTGCCAGGTGCGGGCCTCCAGGTCGAACAGCCCGCTGCTCGCGCCCATCGTGGGGTCGGTGACGGGTGGTTGGCCGGTGAGGGTCGCCCCGACATAGTCGGTGATGAAGCAGGCGGTGGCGTCGGCCGGCAGGCCCTGGTTCGCCTTGAGCCACAGCAAGGTGGTGCCCATGAACCCGGTGGCTAGGCGGCAGCCGGTGCGGGTCATGCGCTCCTCGCCGGCGCGGCTCCGGGCATGCTGCACCCAGGTCTCGGTACCATCTGGGACCAGCTCCTCGCCGCGTCGATCCTGCCAGTTGATGAACGGTGTCAGCGGCCGCCGCCCGGCATCAACCACCACCACCCCGTGCTGCTGCCCGGTCAGCGCGAGGCCGACAACGTCGCTCGCACGCGGGCCCAGCCGGTCGCTACAGGCACGCAGGGACGCGCAGGCCGTGGCAGACAACCTCGCGGCATCCCACTCCGACCGGCCGCGAGCCCGGTCCGGCTCCCCCGTGGTCTGGCAGTCATTGGGGACCGTTGCGGCGGCCAGGACAGTGCCCGTGGCGGCGTCGAGCGCCAGCGCGCCGATGGTCGTTGTCCCGACATCCAGGCCGATCGCGACAGGCATGGCCGATCTATCCTCTCAACGGTACTTGCCGACCGCGGTGAACAGGGCCTCGACGTTGGACAGGGGGAAGCCGTTGTCGATCTCCAGGTAGAGCCAACTGCCACCCTCCTGCGGCCGGAAGGCGGCGACCAGGTCGTCGACATGCCGCGTCACCTGCTCCGGTGTGCCGTTGGTGAGCGTGTGCGAGCGCTCCGGGTGGAGGGCGACGGCAAGCTTGAGCTCGCGACACGTGCGGTGCAGGGCGGGCCAGTCGAACAGGTTGACCTGCGGCCAGATGGCGTTCACCCCGAGGTCTGCCAGGTCGGGGAGCAGGGCGTCGACCGCCCCGCAGGAGTGGAAGAAGATCGGCACTCCGGCCTCACGCGCCGGGGCCAGCATCCGCGCATAGCGCGGCCGGAAGAACCGTCGCCATGTCTCCGGCGAGAGGATCAAGGCCTCCTGCGTCCCGAAGTCATCGCCCATCTGGATTGCGTCGGCTCCCACCGCGAGCAGGTACTTGAGTGTCTCGCCCTGGACGTCGCAGATCATGTCGGCGAGCCGGTTGATCTCTGCGGTGTTGAGCGCGAGGTCCATGAGCACATCCTCGAACCGCCGCACCGAGTGCAGGACTTCGAAGATCCCGCCCCAGCCGGCCTTGAGGAAGTAGTGCCGGCGATGCTCCTGCGCGCGCTGCCGGGCTGCCTCGAAGTCCACGCCCGCAGGCGACGGCGGCTCGGGCGGCCGCCAGGCGGACAGGTTGGCCCAGTCGTCGAGGGGGCGCGCCTCCGGATGCCCCGCAATCCCAAACACCAGGTGCCGCCACTGTACCCCCCAGGCATCAGTCCGTAGCTCGCAGTAGCTGCCATCGGGCTGGACATGCGCGGGGGCCGGCGTCGGGAGCGGCAGGGCGGAGAAGTCGCCGAAGTCGTGCGGGTGCTGGCGGAACAGCTCCTGCAGCCGGGCGCCATGCTCATGCAGCCCGGCGGGCGAGGGGTGGCACTCCAGCGGTACGACGTCCGGCGGCTCGAACCGCAGGGCCGCAATGACCCGTTCGCGAGGCAGCATGGTCCCGTCTCTCCGGAGGCGTGGGTGGATGGCACAGTGGCTGCGGTACCATTCCCCGTGCCAGCGGCGGTCCCCTTGCCGCGGGAGCGTGCCGGCACGGAGGCCGCGCCGATGGGGATGGGGAAGGGTGGAGGGCAAGGGACGGATGGGGCTGAGCAGTTGGCCGAAGACCAGGGACGGGTGGTGGCGTTGGGGGGCTCCGCGAAGGCCGCCAGCGGAGACCAAGGCACACCGAAGCGCGCCGTTGTAGCCCCGGCAGCGGCCGTCCCGCAGAGCGGGACCACGGCCGGAAGCGCCTGTCGCGGAAGTCGCGTCGCCTGGAGTGCGGTTCCACCTCTCCCACCGGGAGAGGTCGCCCGGAGGGCGGGTGAGGGCGTCCAGAACCACTCCGGCATCCGCCCTCACCCCGGCCCTCTCCCGGTGGGAGAGGGAGTCCTGTGCCGTCGCCTCAGTAACACCCGACCGGGAGGCGCGTGTCCGGGCTTTGGCGACAGGCTCGGAAGCCCGTGGGGTTCCCGGCCCCCTTTCCCGCCGAGCGAGACGGTCGCCCTACGCGACCACTGCCGGGCCTCACGACAGCCCGCGACGGTGTCTCACACCCGTGGGCTGACGCGAATGGCGAGGCAGCCGAGACGCCTGCGGTCCCAGCGCTGAGAAGATCCCACGCACAAGGAGCAGACCATGGCTGCGTATTCACGGGCGTTGACCGCTCTGATGGTGGCACTCATCGCGATGGGTAGTGGGCACGGCGCGGAGCTGTACGTGGCCGCGCAGGACCCCGTCGCGGGGGATGCGAACCCCGGCACACAGGCGCAACCCTTCAGGTCGCTCGCCCGGGCGTGCGAGCTTGCCGGGCCCGGCGACACCGTGTTCCTGCGGGGCGGGACGTATCGGGAGACGCTCACCCCGAAGCGGTCGGGCGAGGCCGGGCGGCCGATCCGCTTTGTCGCCATGCCGGGCGAGCAGGTCACGCTCAGCGGGGCCGACCCCCTGCCCGCCGCCTGGCAGCAGCACCAGGGCAGCATCTACAGGCTGCCGACACCGCTCAAGTTCATTCAACTGCTCGTCGACGGTCGCATGTTGCTGGAGGCGCGGTGGCCGAACTCCTCGCCGGCCGACTTGATGGCTCCGGTCCGCGCGCATGCGGGCGAGGGCACCGGGTATGAGGTGCTTGCCGACCCCGCCCTCCCGCCGGGTGACTGGAACGGAGCCATCGTGCTGATCTGGCATGGTGCGCGCTGGGTGAGTGCGACGCGCCACATCCAGGACTACCAGCCCGGCAAGTCCCTGCGCTTTGACACAGACTTCCGCCGCAAGACACCCGACAAGTACCACACCTCCGACCCCTACCTCCCGCGCACCGGCAACCCGTACATCCTGATCGGCAGCCTCGCCGGCCTCGACAGTCCGGGCGAGTGGTTCCTCGACGAGGCGGCACAGACGGTGTACCTGTGGGCCCCGGACGGCCAGTCGCCGCAGGGACACGCGGTCGAGGTCAAGCAGCGTGACTATGCCTGCGACCTGAGCAAGCTCGGCTTCATCGAGATCAAGGGCCTCGATATCCTCGCCGCCGCGGTCAACATGGCGGAGGCCCACGACTGCCTGCTCGAGGACTGCCGCCTGCGCTATGTCGAGCATCTGCGGGTCCTGGACCCCCTGCCCCCGTCGCGCAATGTCATGACCGGCAAGAACAACGAGTGGCGGCGCTGCCTGGTCGCCTACTCGGCGACTTCGGCGCTGCGGATCGGGGGCGAGGACAACCGGCTCATCAACTGCGTCGTGCACGATGCCGATTACCTGGGCCGAGGCAATGGCGGCATCAATCTGGGCAGGTCTGTCGGCGCCCGGCTGGAGCGCTGCACCGTGTTCCGGGCCGGACGCGACACGATCAGCCATCACGGCAGCAAGCGCATTCGCCTCGAGTACAACGACCTGTACTACGGGAACATGCTCAACAACGATTCCGGGGCCATCTACTGCTGGGGCACCGACGGGGAAGGTGGGGTGATCGCCCACAACTGGGTGCACGATAACCTCGGCGACAGCACCTGCGGCATCTACCTCGACAACTTCAGTCGCAACTTCGTCGTGCATCACAATGTGGTGTGGAACTGCTCCGCGACCGGCATTCGGCTCAACAGCGATGCCCTCAATCACCTCGTCTGCAACAACACGATCACGCTGGTGGATCACCCGTTCGGCACCTACACCTACTCGGCCTATACCCCGACGATGAAGGGCACCCGGATCATCAACAACCTGGTGAACGCGCCGCTGCGGCCGCACGACCCGGGCCAGTTCGTGCAGGGCGAGCTGGGCCCGGAGCTGCAGGACAACGGCTCGGGTGCGATCGATCGCGACGGGGTCCCGATCGCCGGATCGGCGGCCATCGATGCCGGTGTAGCCATCGCGGGGATCACGGACGGGGCCGTGGGGAAGGCGCCGGACCTGGGTGCCTACGAGGTCGGGGGTGAGCGCTGGGTGGCGGGCGCCGACTGGGCCGACCCCGAGGCGCCTCCGGCGCCGGCGCGGGACCTCACGTGCACGCCGCAACCGGCGGTGACGGAGCAGACGATGATCCGGAAAGGGCTGGTGCTGTGGCTCGATGCCACGGATGTCGCCAGCCTCGCAATGCTCCCGAATGGCACCGTGCAGGCCTGGCGTGACAAGTCGGGGGGCAAGCACGTGGCATCCCCTCCCGACCCGGGTCGCTCGGTGAAGTGGGTGGCCGACGGCCTGCATGGGAAGCCGGTGCTGCGCGGGAACGGAACCGGCAACCTGCAGATCGACACGCTCAAGCGGGGGCCGGGGGCGGTGACCGCGCTGATCGTGTCACAGGGCCTGGCGGCCGCGGGGCCCGCGTGGCAGCGTCTGATTGCGTGTTTCACCGGCGAGGGCCAGGAGTGGGTCTTGCCCAACTGGATGATCCTGCGGACTGGCGGCGAGAAGCCGCAGGCCTATCCGGCGCAGGTGTTCATCGTCCAGCAGCGGTCGGGGGCGGCCCTCGACCGCCTCGTCATCCTGGGAGCCGCCGCGAGTGCCGGCCAGAACCTGGCCGGAGACGTGGCGGAGGTGCTCGTGTTCGACCGTGGCTTGCGTTTCGATGAGCTCAGCGCACTCGAGCAGTACCTGAAGGCCAAGTGGGGGCTAGCGGAATAGTAGTACAGCCGTGCTTCGCTCGCGCGCCGTTCGGAGGGGCCGCAGCCGCGTAGGCCGACCGTCCCGGTCGGCGCGTCTTGTCGAGCGAGACGACGCCGCTGTTTTATGGCCAGCCCGTCGGCGTCCGCACGAACCGGGCCTCCGGGCCGACGTCATCCTGAGGAGCGCTTGCGGCTTCGCAGAAGCCGCAGCGACGAAGGATCCCATTCCGCCAGCAAACACCTTCGACTAGTGCTGATCCTTCGCCCGAAGACCGCGTAGCGGTCTGGGCTCAGGATGACAGTTCGGCGGAACGGCGCGAGGAACAGCGGCGTCTAGGGGTCCGGTCGAAAAGGCCACATCCGGCCGGCCCCCGAGGCGTAGCGGCCGGCTGAGCGCCCTC
>CAZIWQ010000418.1:0-6151 GCA_964542355.1 uncultured Armatimonadia bacterium | reverse complement strand
TCTCACTTCCCCTCTTCGTCGCCGCCGCCGGGCTTGCCCGGCGGCGGCGACGAAGAGGGTTCAGGGAAGGAGCGGCGGGCGCGGCTAGCCCGGGAGTCTCATTCACCTGCGGGGCAAGCCCGCAGGGGTCTCACGTCCCAGTCCCAGCGGCCTGCGCTCCGGAGCTACGTGTCAAGCGATACGCGCGAGGTCGCACGAAACAGGGCACTACGGTGTGACTCCCCCCAGCCGCTTGACCGAGCAATCGTCGAAGTACGCCGTATCCTCGGGCTTCATGCCCTCGCCGGACATCATGATGACGGCCGAGCCCGCACCGTGAGGGATCGTGAACATGATGCTCAGCGGCGTCCACTGTGTCAGCTCCCGCTGCGGGAAGGGCACGGTCAGATTCGGCGCTCCCTCGAACCAGGCACCCTTCGGGTCGCGCCACTTGATGGTCAGCGTCACCCCCTGCGGCTGTGACACCTTCCCTCGCGCGTAGACGGTGCACAGGTAGATGCTACCGGGCTCACCGCGGGCGTCCGTGAGATAGCACGCCGCGCCCTCGGCGCCCTTGAGCATCACGGCGCGCCGGCCGCCATGCACGGGACTGGCAACCCATCGCAGTTCCGCTCGCGAGCCGCCACGGATCCAGCTACTCCACCCTGGCGGGCAGCCCTCGGAGGTCCATTCGGGGCCCTGCGGTGTCGTGCCGCCGGCCTGGTCCTCAAAGCCGGGATTGGGCATCTTCTCGGCGGCCCGTTCCGGGTGGGCCCGCATGGCCATGTACGCCGCGAACATCCGGGCGACCGGGTTGTCAGTAGGCAGCTCGGGGGACAGGCAGGAGGGCTCCGGCACCGGCTTGCCGGTCGCCGCGTAGTAGTCAGCGAGGCGCACGATCGCCGGTAGCAGCCCTTGCCCGAACGACGAGCGCCCGCCGCCAAAGGGGATGACGGGCTTGAGTAGCGGGTCGGGGTTGATGACCTCATCGAAGTGCCGCTGGAGGCCCTGCTCGGCGAGGGCGTAGCTCACCAGTGTCCGTCGCAAGCCGTCGGCCTCGCGCTGACTGTTCACCCGCGCCTGCTGCATGCGCTTGTCGCCCCAGTACACGCCCGAGTAGAGCTCCGTGTAGCGGAACGCGTCCGAGTACAGCTTCACACGCTTGCGGATCAGGTCGGTGTCGGCGAGGCGGGCCGCCTCGTCGAGGTAGCCACGCAGCTTCGCGCACACCTCCGGCGGGAACATGTCCAGTTGCTCGACCCGGAAGAACCCCTTGAACCACTGGGCCTCACCGCTCTGCTGCATCCAGATCTGCTCGCACAGGTCCCAGTACTTCTGCATTGGCTTTCTCGCCGCGCCGAAGAAGTTGGTGTAGAACTCCGCCACCAGCTTCTGCGGGTCCTGCGTGACATCCCACAAGAGCTGGCTCGCCAGCCATGCCTTGCAGCCGTCGAGGCCCCAGTTCGAGTAGATCTCGGCATACCAGGCGCGCACCCCGACACGGTGGCAGAACTTGATGCTCTCCCCGCTGACGGTGGGGAAGAATCGCGGGATGACATAGCCGGAGCCGTAGTAGTAGTCGTAGACGCCGAGCTGGCGCGCGGCTTTCGCCCACCGCCGCAGCAGGTCCTGGTCCTGGCGCTTGAAGGCCGCGTTGCGCCACTGCGCCCGATCGTTGGTCAGGTACGGGATGATGTTGGGGTGGACCGGGAAGCTGGGGACCTCTTCGCAGTTGGCATACGACAGGCAACCCAGGAGCTTGGTGGGGTGCTTCTGCGAGGTGATCGCGGCCACCCGGTTCATGAACGTGAAGACGCGGCCCGAGTAGTTGGGGCGGTCGCGGTAGGTTGGCCTCGCCGGGTCGTCCAGCGCGCGGCACGCGTCACACTGGCAGTAGCCCCCCGGGCCCACATCGTTGATCCCCAACGAGTAGCTCGTGGCCGTTGGGTTCCTGTCGAAGTAGTCCACGATCTTCCGGCCAACCCACGCGGCCATCTCCTGGTTCGCGAAACACGGCTGCCACGACTCTGATCCGTCCGGCGGCTGGCTGATGCGCTTGCCGTTGATCAGCGGGTACCACTCGGGGTGTTGGGGGTACACCTCCGACGGCTTGAGCGCGTTGAGCAGGTTGTGGTGGAACTGGTAGCGCGGGCGGCACAGGTTGCGCTTCTCCCACATCGGGTCCTGCCGCGCCACGGCGCTCCACAGCCGCGACTTCCACGCCGGCTCGTGCCTCTCGTCCAGCGTGTCAGGCACGCGGCAGGCCGGGCGCGACGGGATGTACTCACCGATCTCGAGGGGGATGTACCAGCGGATGCCGCCGTAGCGCTGGAGGAAGAAGTGAGCGCCGAGCTCCGTTGCCGGCGCGTCCTGGCCGACGAGGTACAGGCTCCCGGCGGCGACCTTGAGGAGGAAGCCATCGCGGTCCATCTTCGCGGCGGACAGGCCGGCCTTCGCGGCGGCCGCCGTGGCGCCCACGAAGATCGCCGGCCGGCCCTGCAGGTCCTTCTCCGCCACCTGCTCGAAGGCCGCACCGGTCAGCTTACCGAGGTACTTCGCCAGCTCCGCGGAGGCCTCGCGCTCGGCCCCCTCCGGCTTGTCGGGAAACGCGATGACCACGGCGGCCTTGCCACCGTCGGCGATCGTGAGGGCCAGGGCCGGCACGGCGCACGTCAGCAGCACAGTCAGCATCAGCAAGCGGGTCATCACAGGCCTCCTGCTCAGCCAATCAGTCCTCGCTGAACCAGCCCGATCGCGATCTGGACGACATTGGTGGCCGCGCCCTTGCGCAGGTTATCAGCCACGCACCAGAAGTTGATCGTGTTCTCGCGCGTGTAGTCATCCCGTGCGCGGCCGACGAGGACGAGGTTCTTGTACTCGTCCTTGAGGATGTCGGCCTGTGTCGGGTAACAGCGCTCGTCGGCGTAGTGCAGCCCCGCCCACTCGCCGCGCTTGGGGGCTGCGGGCGTCGGCCAGCCGGGGGTGCCGCACGCGGGCTGATCGATGACCACGATGCCATACGCCTCGCGGGCCTGCTCCCAGGCGGCGAGGGCGGTGGTGGCGTCCATCGCCGAGGCGAACTCGGCATTGATCGACTCCGAGTGCCCGACGTCCACCGGCACCCGGACGGTGGTCGCGGCAACCTGGATCGCGGGGTCCCCAAAGATCTTGCGGGTCTCGAAGTGCATCTTCATCTCTTCTTTGGTGTACCCGTTCTCCATGAAGGCGTCGATGTGGGGGAGACAGTCGAGGACGATGGGCTTGCGGAAGACGCCGGGATCGAACTCGACAGGCGTCCGCAGGCTCGCGGTATCACACTGGCACAGTTGCTTGCGCAGCTCCGTCTGGGCCTCGCGGCCGTAGCCGGAGACCGATTGGAAGGTGGTCACAACGATGCGCCTGACCGGTGCCAGCCGGTGGAGCGGCGCGAGGGCCACGCACATCTGGATCGTCGAGCAGTTGGGGCTGGCGATGAAGCGGGTGTCGGCGGTCGCCGCGTCGATGTTGACTTCGGGGACGATGAGCGGGATGCCCGGCTCCAGGCGGAAGTCGGCACCATTGTCGACGCAGTAGCAGCCATAGCGCTCGATGGCCGGCATGCCCCACGTGCGCGCCGCCCCCTTCTCGTCCTCGCGTCCGGCGAGGAACACGACATCGAGGCCTTCAAACAGCGCGAGCTTCTCCTCGGAGAACTCCGTGCCGAGGCCGTGGATGTGCACGGTCTCGCCGTCCCACTCCTCGCAGCGCTCATTGACGGCCAGGACGCGCACCTCGGCGCACTCCAGACCGAGCTCGTTGATGCACGAGTAGATGTTCTTGCCCACAGGGCCCCACCCGACAACGCCGGCTCTGATGCTCATCGTGATCGTTCCCGGATTACCGCAGAATGGGCGGCCAGACGGCCGCCGACGTCGAGCGCACTCACCCGAGTGGTACAACCGTGCTTCGTCCGCGCGTCGCCCGGAGGGGCCGGACTACGAGGGACTGCGGCGAGGAACGAGCCGCAGACGCGTAGGCCGACCGTCCCGGTCGGCGGGTCTTGTCGAGCGAGACGCTCGACCTACGCGGCGACCGCACACGACGCGGTTCCCGCTCTGCGGGATCCGGCCCCTCCCGTCGCATGCCACGGTCACTGGCAACACGTACGGTTGTCCTGCTAGAGCAGGTGCTCGAGGCCGTGCGTCAGGCCTGTCAGCTCGCGCACCCGACGCACCGCCAGCAACACGCCGGGCATGAAGCACTCCCGGCTGATCGTGACGTGGCTGATGACCAGCCGCTCGCCCAGGCCGCCGAGGATCACATCCTGGTCGGCGACATAGCCGGGCATGCGCAGG
The DNA here is from genome assembly GCA_964542355.1 of uncultured Armatimonadia bacterium. Taxonomy (GTDB): domain Bacteria; phylum Armatimonadota; class Zipacnadia; order Zipacnadales; family JABUFB01; genus CAZIWQ01. The sequence goes on along the minus strand of CAZIWQ010000418.1, from coordinate 1,838 downwards.
GCATGCACCGGAATCCCGCCGACGGTGCCCCCGCGGGAGCCCACCGCCTTGTCGACCTCGGTAACGGGGGCCTCGAATGGCTCGTCCCGCGCCGCGGCCATCAGCTCCGCGGTCCGCAGCGCCGTGCCCGACGGCGAGTCGATCTTCTTCTCATGGTGGCGCTCGATGATCTCGGCGTAGTCGAAGCTCTTGGCCGCCTCCGCCGCGAAGCGCATCATCAGGTTGGCGCCGATGCTGAAGTTGGGGGCGATGACACAGGGGGTCGCGGTCTTGCGGCACATCGCCGCAACGACCTGGAGGTCGGTCGGTGACATGCCGGTGGTGCCGACGACACAGGCGACCTGGCGCGTGAGCGCGGCCTCGAGGTTGTCCATCACCACCGCGGGGAGGGTGAAGTCCACCATCACATCCGGGCGGGTCTCCTCGAGCGTGCCGGCGAGGTGGCCGCTGATGGAGAGGTCGCTGGGTGCACCCAGGATCTCGGCGACCGCGTGGCCGACGCCGGCCGGGTCGACCGCGCCGACGAGCTCCATGTCCGCGGCAGCGCTCACGGCATTGGCGACGAACCGCCCCATGCGCCCGAATGCCCCACTGACCAAGACCCGGATGGCACTCATGCAGATGCCCTCCCGACATGAATGGTTGCTGCCTCACGGCGGGGCATGAGTATAGCAGACGGCGTGGGCGTGTGCAACAGCCGGACGGCGGACGGCAGGGGCGTGGGGCGTGGGGCGTGGGGCGTGGGAACGGCGGGGAACGGCGGGGAACGGCGGGGAACGGCGAACGGCTCAGGAGTCCACTGTCCTCAGTCGTCTCCGGTGCGTTCGTTCTGCCGTCGCCGTAGTCGGTTCCGTGTCTTCCGTGGACCTCAACGCCGTCCGCCGTGCCGTCCGAGGGGGAGCACCGCCCGCCGGCACTTGCCGCCGGCAACCCCCCAGTCTACAGGTGTAGCACCATCTTCGATGCGACGCGTGCACGGCGCACGAGGTACGCGCCATCGGATCCAGGAGAGCACGCCCCTGAGGGGGCTTACAGGTGTAGCACCATCCCCGAAGCGACGTGTGCGCGTGTCGCGCGCCGTCGGGAGCCAACCCGGGAGGAGACCCCTATGATCCGTGGAGAGAAGATCGTCCTGCGCGCCATTGAGGCCGCCGACGCCGAGCGCTGCCACCAGTGGATGAACGACCCGGAGGTGACGCGCTTTTTGGCCATGCGCTTCCCGCTATCCATGGGCCAGGAGCAGAAGTGGGTGGAGCGCGAGCGCGACCCCAACCGCGAGTTGGAGGTGGCGATCGAGACGCTCGACGGGCAGCATATCGGCAACTGCGCTCTGGGCCAGATCAGCGCCGTCGACCGCAGCGCCTCGCTGGGAATCGTCATCGGGGACAAGGACTACTGGAGTCAGGGGTATGGGACCGATGCGATGCTGGCGCTGTGCGGGTTCGGGTTCGTGCAGATGAACCTGCACCGCATCGAGCTGCACGTGTTCGCCGCGAACGCGCGGGCGGTGCGCTGCTATGAGAAGTGCGGGTTCCAGGTGGAGGGCTGCCTGCGCGAGGCGGGGTTCAAGCACGGCGAGTACCTGGACATCCTGACGATGGCGATCCTGGCGGATGAGTACCGGACGCAGTGGCCGGCACGCGTGAGCGCCCTCGCCGCCGGCACGGCGCCGCCGGAGGTGTGAGGCGCTGGTCGGCTCCCCTCCAGAACCACACCAGCCGGCCCGCAGGAGCGCGGACCGGCTGGTCCATGTCAGGGTGCGTGCGCCGGCACGCACGCCCCTACAACCACAAACGGCGGCGCGGTACAGGCCCGCGCCCTGCAGACGACGAACGGCA